>JAPOLY010000154.1 GCA_029976805.1 bacterium | reverse complement strand
CCCGGGTCGTTTACCTCGACGAACCCACCATTGGACTCGATATCACAACCCAGAAAGCGGTGAGAGACTTCCTGCTCTCCTACCGTCAAGACCATGCTCCAGCGATGATTCTCACCAGCCATTACATGGAAGACATCGAAAGACTCTGCGAACGCATCATCATCATTCGGGAGGGTGAACTGGTCTACGACGGGAACCTCCAACGGGTGATCCACGAATACGCCCCCTACAAACAACTGACAGTGCATTTGAATCGGGCTGAAACGGCAGTTGTGGACAAGGATTATCTCGATCGAATCGGTGAAGTCATGGAAGAGCAAGCCGGCACCATCGTTCTTCGGATACCGCGGAACCAGGTCACCTCTGCAGCAGCAGAAATACTGCGAAAGTTTTCGGTTCAGGATCTTTCGATCGCAGATCCCGAAATCAGCGAAATCATTGAGCTCATCATGGGTGGAAAAGAAAAACCCCAAACATGAACCCGGCCCTTTTCCTGCACCTCATGTCGATTGAATCTCGGCGCCTCCTGAGCTACCGGGTTGATTTCTGGATCACCATGATCTTGACCCTGATCGTTCAGCTGGTGGTGATCTGGGCACTGTGGACCGCCATCTTTGCTGAATCGGGCAAAGACATCGTCGCCGGCTGGGATCTGCAGGGCATCCTTGCCTACGGTGTCTTTGTCTTCCTGACAGGACGGGTGGTGCGCGGTGGAGATCTGCAGATGGCAGTGGCTACCGAAATTTATGACGGCAGCCTCAGTCGCTATCTGGTTTACCCCTGCAACTATTGCTTCACCAAGTATGCACAACAGTTGGGAAACATTTTCCCTGACATTTTCCAGAGTGTCCTGATGGCCCTGCTCATCATTCCATTCATGGAGAGTTCCACCACTGTCGACCTGAATTTGACCGGTATTCTGATGTGCCTCCCCTCCATCTTCTGTGCTCACCTCCTCTTTTTCATGATGGGGCTATTACCACAAATGGTGGCATTCTGGGCAGACAATGTGTGGTCATTGTCGGTCATGATGAGAATGGTCACGATGCTGATCGGAGGGGCCACTTTTCCTCTGTCCCTCTTTCCTGATTCGATGCAGTCGATTCTTTACATGTTGCCATTCCGCTACCTCTTTGAATTTCCGACGCTGGTGCTGCTCGGAAAGGTGGGATTTGAGGAGTGGATCACGGGAATCGTTTCCTGTCTGATCTGGTGCGGATTCTTTCTGCTTCTGCTGATACCGGTCTGGCGCAGAGGAACCCTGAGGTACACGGGGGTGGGAATTTGATGCGTTACCTGCGGCTGTACCGGCAGTTCCTGTCCTTTTCCTTCAGCAGATCGCTCGAGTACCGCCTCGACTTCTGGTTCCGAATCATCATGGACTGCATCTTCTATGTTGTGGAAATCGCCTTCTTCATGGTGATTTACCAGCACACTGAAATTCTCGGGGAATGGAATTTTGATCAGACCCTGGTCTTTGTCTGTGGATTCCTTCTCGTCGACGCCATCCACATGACTGTTTTCAGCAACAATTTGTGGTGGCTGCCGATCTACGTGAACAAGGGAGATCTCGATTACTATCTGGTTCGGCCCGTTTCGTCACTCTTCTTCCTCAGTCTTCGAGACTTTGCCGCCAATTCATTCCTGAACCTGGTCATTGCCAGCGGTTTACTGGGTTGGGCCCTTATGCGTTACCCGGAACCGATTCCAACGACAAATTTGCTTTGGTATCTGTTCCTGCTCCTCAATGGAGCCCTTCTCCATTACACACTGCAAATGTTCTTCCTGATTCCTGTGATCTGGCTTCATTCCAATCGGGGGCTGACGAACGCATTTTTCTCCACCACCAAACTGGGAGAAAGACCTGACAAGATTTATCCGAAGTGGACCCGCAGGATACTTCTCTTCGTTTTTCCATTGCTGTTGATGGCGGCCATCCCGGCCAGAGTTCTTTTTGAGGGCCCCCGGCCTGACCTGATCGTCCTGACACTCGGTATCAGCGCCTTCTTTTTTCTCATGATG
>JAPOLY010000078.1 GCA_029976805.1 bacterium | reverse complement strand
GCTGAATAATCAGCGGCGGCCATTAGATTTCCTGTGAGGAAGTTTTCCAAATCACTTCTGAACTCAAGGATGGAAGTGTAGCGATCTTCGGGTTTTTCTGCGGTTGCCTTGAGGCAGCAGGCCAATAAGTCTGCGGGGATATGAAATCCAGACTGGATTTGCCAAGTCTTCTTCTCTTCCAGGAGAGCCCTTGTTTCCTCGGCCCGCCCGGGAACCTTCGCAGTCAAAACTTCAAAAAGAATGGCTCCCAAGCCATAAACATCGACTCTCTCATCACATTTGTGCCGCTCTCCTCTTAACTGTTCCGGTGCTGCGTATGCGGGAGTTCCCAACACTTCTCCACCCATACTGAGCTCAGACCGGGAATCCGTTGTAGGTGCATCGTCGGCGAAATCTTCAATGCCTTCTATCGATGCGACCCCCCAATCCATGACGTAGACCTCGCCATAGGATCCCAACAGTATGTTTTCAGGTTTCAGATCTCGATGAAGGACACCCTGCCCGTGGGCGTATGCCAACGTGTTGCAAATACTGATCAGGCGAGTCACCAACGTTCGAAGTTGCTCCAGTCCTCCACTGAGGTGGAAACCAGCGATCGCCTCCTTGAATGTTGTTCCCTCTACCAATTGCATGGTATAGCAGGGTGGATCTGCCATCATATAACGGTCGTGGATGGGGCAGATTCCCGGATGTGAAAGCAGTGACAGAACTCTCGTTTCCCGGGCCAATCGCTCATAGGCGGCCCGTTTATCCAACAGTTCTGATCTTAGCGATTTGACTGCGACCTTGCGTTGAAGATCCAGATCTTCAGCGATCCAAAGCGCTCCCATACCGCCCACAGCAAAGGGAGTTTCCTCAACCCTGTATCGGCCGAATTCATCGTCTTCACCCTGCAGGGGCCTGGCTTCGGTCACGCCATCTCTTTCAGTGATTGATCCCTGTAGTCTGCGATGGCTTCCGCAAGAGGAGTCGTTAACTGTGCCAATTCATGGAGTGCTTCTTCTCTGCTTAAGCAGCAAGACTCCAGACGATAGCGAACCAACCAATTAAGAAACTGTCGGCGCGCTTTTGCCCGGTGTCGAAACGCCTTGCTCACGGAAGAAGAATTAGCCTGAGAGTCCTGCTTCAACTTCTCTGCTACTTCATTCAGGGTCAGCCCACTAAAATCCGAAATGAATGCGCGCCAGGACGAATGATCATCCCGCTTCATCACATCCAGAGTACAGGAAACCAGATCTCTGCAGATTTCCTGATCGATGGTCAACTCCACTTCCCTGAGCCAATCGGATGACTCCTGGATATATTCAATCTCCTCCGGTTTGAGATGGATCAGCTGTTTTTTGGGAAGTACCGCGTCCTTGAGATAGTGCATCAGGACATATTTGAGATAGCCACGAAAACGATGCTGCTTGCCTGCTGCATCGGTTCGCTTCAGTTTCTGGTGATATCCTTTTTCCAGAAACCAGCCAAAAAAATCATCTGCGAGTTGAGTCGGCGAGTATCCGATTTGATTCCAGCGATTCAGGATTCTCACCAACGAGTTCTGTACTGGTATGCGATAGATCTCCATAAACTGAATCCAGGGCTCCGAAGCCTCTCCATTCAGTCCGGATATCAACATGCTCCAGTTGGTCATGGGGTATGCACTGGAAGCTGTAGTCGATGAAATATGCCGCTCTTCTGCAGAGAGATCGCTCAAACCGACTTCCTTCCAGATCTGGACCGAATTTCCAGAATCTCAAAATAACATCGAAAATTCTGATTTTAAGACTCTATTTAAATATAGGGCCAAAGGTAGAGCCCACTCCGGAGCCAGGGGGGAAAGGCCCCGGAGCATGTTTCGAATTCTCCCTCCCAAAATGGGGAGGGCAGCTCCCTCGACAGATCGGAGAGCAACTTGAAAAGCAATTCGAACGAATCCGATCGTATCCAATCGAGGGAACGATTCATCGACCTCAATTTGAATCTCGAGGCAAGATTTGCCAATTCTGACGGCGTCGGGATGTTGATGGAGCGCTTGCATCCGGAAGCACTCCAGTGGCTCGACCACCACTTTTATTGCAAACATGGTTGTCAGGGTGGTATTTCTTTTTTGACTCGTACACCAATATTTGATGCCCGAATCGATCTCTGGTGGAGAAGCATGCTGAAAAAGTGCGATCACCCTCTCACTGCGCGCATGCAGATGGCTTCCACGCTTTTTGTCACCGGACTTTCCGTTCCCGTTCTTCAGGTTGAAGAAGGTGAACAATGGACAGTTCAGGACCTGGAAGACTACCTTTTCAGTTACAACCACTTCAACTCGCGGGGTCGTGAGTGCGAACTTGACCCTGAAGGGTTGGGAACTCCATGGCCTCACCTGTTCCTGAATAATCTTCGAAATATTTGTCCATCAATTCAATTAACGTTGCATGCGATTCGCAGAATGGTCGAACACCCTCCCACAGACAACTCTCTCCTTGGTTACGAAAACAGGGTTACAACTGCTTCCCAAACACCCCAACTCTTCAGTGATGATGATCCCAATATCAGCGACCTCTTTGAGCTGCCGGCCAATATGCGCATGTATCTTTATGCAGGTGCGATTGCGGGAGGGATCATCCCCGGAACATTGAGCCATCCCTATCCGGGTGATCTTTCCTCCTGCCATGAACAAGGCAACCGTAACGAGTAGGCGGTTGTCCCTTCAGATCTCTTTTGACGAGAGATCTTGAGTCCAGCTCTTTCACAGAGTTCAATTTGATCCTCAATCTCCTGTTCACAGTCGTTTCGATTGTGGTCAGGAGATACTTTCCAGTTTCAGGATGGACTCAGTATATGGCCGCTGACACCAACAACTCTGATTATGATGTCGCCGTCGTTGGCGGTGGGGCGGCGGGGTTGTTTGCGGCGATCTTTGCCGGGCGGGCGGGGCAGCGGGTGCTCGTGCTCGACGGGGCGAAGAAGCTGGGGGCGAAGATCCTCGTCGCCGGCGGCGGACGCTGCAATGTCACCCACCATGCTGTTGATCCTGCGGACTATGCCGGTGACAAGCCGAACCGCATTCGCAAGGTGCTTCGTCGGTTTGATGTGGCAGACACCATCGAGTTCTTCCGCGAGCAGGGTGTCGAACTGAAGCGGGAGGAAACGGGGAAACTGTTTCCGGTGACCGACAAGGCGCGCTCAGTACTGGATGCCCTGCTGAACGCCTGTAACCAAGCCGGTGTGACGTTGGCCCATCCGCAACGGGTGGAATCGGTCGAACGACGGGAAGAGGACTTCCTCATCTCCGGAGACTGGGGATCCGTGAGTGCCGATCGGGTGATTCTCGCCACCGGCGGCCGCGCCCTGCCCAAGTCCGGATCCGATGGACACGGCTACAGCATCGCCGAAAGTCTGGGGCACCGCATCTCGGACCGGGTCTTTCCCGCTCTGGTGCCACTGATCCTGCCCGGGGAACATCCCCTGCGGGAACTCTCCGGAGTCTCCTTTGATGGCACGCTGACGGTGCGGGCTCCCGGCGGAAAGATTCTGCACCACACCACCCACAGCATTCTGTGTACCCACTTCGGACTGTCGGGCCCGGGCATCCTCGATATCAGCCGCCATTGGCGCGACGGCATCGAAGACGATGACGGCACCACTCTCGATGTGGATTTCATGCCACAGGTTTCGCAGGAAGATCTCGACCAGGCTTTGCAACAGGCCGGTTCCAAAACTCCCCGATCAATTCTGCGTCAGTGGCTCAGTGATCGCATGAGTGACACCCTGATCGCCCTCTCTGGCATCGATGGTCAAAGCCCCTGCGCCCAACTCGCCAAAAACGATCGCAAAAATCTGCTGCAGGCGTGCAAGCAGTACGTGCTGCCCGTCCAGGGCGACCGTGGTTACACCTATGCGGAAGTGACGATGGGGGGAGTCCCCCTCGAAGAAGTCGACCTGAAGACGATGGCCTCACGCAAGACTCCGGGCCTGTCTCTGGTGGGTGAGATTCTTGACGTCGACGGCCGTATTGGCGGATTCAACTTCCAGTGGGCGTGGGCCACCGGCTTTATCGCCGGCAGTTCGACAGTGTCTACCTCATGAATTGAACAGGGAACTCCCTTATAGTAATCACAAGGAGTTTCCATTGAACGTGCCGCCCGCCAGCCCCACCGGCTTTCTGCTGAAAACGATTCAGGCTTGCCCCGATCTGCAATGGGCAACGCCGGAACAGCAATTGCAATTGGCGGCAAGAGGACACCACCGTTCCCTCAAGGCCGGTGAAATCCTTTTTCAAAAAGGAGAACGGGGGGAATCGATCTTTCTGATTATTCAGGGAGATCTGGAAGTCTTCCTCCCGTCCACCGCTGATCTTTCAGAGTTGATCATGGCCCGCCTCTTCAACCAGGGTGAAGCCCTCGGTGAATGGGCTGCCACCCGGGAAGGACAGACTCGCAGCGCATCCGTTCGGGCTCGTGGAAACTCGACACTCCTGGAAATCCCCTACGAACTGATTCAGGAAGTCGGTGCTCTGACCGACTTTCTCGGTCACAGTGCCAGCCGTGGTCAAAAACTGGAAAGCCACGACACCCTCGCGACTGCCTCACCTCTCTTCAATCTGATGACTCGACAGGGCTCTGCAAGGTTGAGTTACCTTGAAAAAGATTACTCCGGAGAAGCGGAGATCTTTTCTGAGGGCGACGTTTCTGAAGAAGTGTTTCTCATCCTTGAAGGCACCGTAGAAATCTATTCTGCCGACGAAGCGGTACGAACCATTTTGGGGAAAGGCCAGATCTTCGGTGAGCTGGGTGTCAGTCAGAGCGTCCCACGATCCACCTCAGCAAAAGCCAAGACACCGTGCCGATTACTCGTTTTGAAGGCACAGGATTTTCTGGCACTGACCCGCGACAACGATGAGTTTGCCCAGCATCTCCTGACCCTTCGAAAAATTTACCAGACACGATCATCGGAAGTCGTTCTTCAATTCCACTATCAGGTGGGAGAACAACCCCGCTTTTCATCCACCATTCAATTGGATGGGGATCGAAAACTGATTTCCGACTACAGCATTTATGACGATTCGGTCTCTGTTGAAACGCTTCCCGCATCCGGAGATGCCATCGTCTTCTCCTATCAGGATGAATCTCGAGACATCACCCGGAGACTCGAGCTCCACGAAGGAAGGATCACCGGTGCCCGTTTCCATGGCCCTCACCCGGAAGCGGGCCGCATCGTCGAGGCGATAAGAAATGACCTGACGATCAGTGCCGATCAACTCCAACAGTTTGAATCCCAGGGCACACTCTTCGATCCCGGGATTTCTCAGGAATTGCTTTGTCACTGCATGCAGATCACCCGCTCGGAAATTGCCCCGGATGGAGAAGTGGCCCAGTGCAATCTCGAAGAATTGATGCAGGTTACCGGTGCGGGAACCGTTTGTGGAAGTTGCCGAAGCGAGCTGGCGTCTCTGTGTCAATCTTCCGAGAGCCTCGAAATGAACCTGCTCGAGGTTTCTGAATTTCAGCCCGACATCTTTCGCGTGCGGATGACCCCCCAAAATCAGGAACCACTCGCCGCCTTTATCCCCGGACAACACATTCAACTTGAAGCGACGATACGGCATGAGAAGGTCAGAAGGACATACACCCTCACCAGCCCCGCCGGGGAAACCCGCTGGCGAGAAATCACTTTCAAAAGAGATCCCCATGGATTGTTTTCCCGTTGGTTGGCGAAAGCCAAACCGGGGAATGAAGTCCTTTCCGTCTCGGCACCTACCGGCGAGTTCACTGCAAATCTCGATCAAAGTGAACCGATCATTCTTCTCGTTGCCGGAATCGGGGTGACTCCTGCCTTGAATATCCTTCGCAGCCGGGTGCAAAAGGGAAATGGCCCCCGTGTGATCGTTGATCATTCATTCCACAGTGTTGCGACAGGACCTTGCCGGGAAGAACTGTTGTTGCTCACCGAATCCAACCCGGATCTTGAATACCACCCGCGGGAAACGATGGCCGGCCAACGGATTCTGACCCGTGATCTGGACCGCTATCACTCCCTCTACCCCAACGCCCGCTGGATGATCTGCGGACCGGAGGGGTTTGAAACGGTCATGCAGGAGAAACTGGAATCCACAGGAGTCTCCACCGGGAATGTCGCCGTCGAACTTTTCCATGCACGCGGATCACTTCAAAAGGATTCACTTCCCACAGATCAGGTTTCACTGGTGCTCGGTTTGCTGACAACAATCTTCACTGCATCGGTTCTCGGAATGGATCTGTTGCCACAAAGCTGGAGAGATTGGCAAAGCTCCTTTGCTGGACATTGGATTTCCGGCAGCACACTGATGGTGTTTCTGGGTTGGCAATGGGTGTTGCCCCTGAAAAGGATCGCCCGCTCCACCGGAAACTCCGCAAAGTCTCTGCAACTCCATCGTCGACTGGGGGCCCTGTCTCCACTTTTGCTTTTGTTGCACGGAAGTGGTTTCGGAGCGGGAATGCTGGGCCTGATCAGCCTGCTGTTTTTGACACACACGGTTTTGGGTGTGGCGGATCGATCACTGATCTCTGATACAACGCGCCAGCGGCAATATCTGAAGGTGTGGCTCTACCCTCACATCGTCATCTCCATTCTTCTATCTGCCCTGGCCCTGTTCCATCTGTGGCTCATACTCGGACATGGAGGCCCATCATGAAGAAAGGGTTCCCGAGAACCGGCCCCCTGTGGGTGGGATTGATCGTGACGGTGACTCTGATCACCGCCTTCAACTCTCCTGAACAGGAACAATTTCTCAGCCCTGGCGGAGACAGGGAAATGCATGAAGGAATGGCCTGTGAACAGTGCCATCAGGAATCGCCGGGGACGTTGCGCCAGCAGGTACAGGCCAATGTCCATCACTGGCTCGGCTTCCGTGAGAGTGGGGTCGGCTTCATCACTGATCCCGTTGGTTCGGAAGATTGCCAGGATTGCCACGAGATGCCGGGGAATCTGCATCCGATCCACCGCTTCGCCCACTCAGAGTACTTTGAACTGCGAGAACTTCTTGGACAGCATGAGTGCAGTGGCTGCCATGATCACCACTCCCCCGTCAATGTGGCGCACTCGATGACCTTCTGTTTGCACTGTCATGAAACTTGGGGAAACAAGCCGGATACCATCACCCCCCGACACACCACCCTGATCGCTGAGGAGCGCTGGGAAACCTGTCTGCAGTGCCATGAATTCCACGGCAGTCGTGGACACCAGGCGCCCACCCTGCTTTCTGAAGCTTTCTCAGTTGAGCAGATTCAGCAATACCTGGATGGCGATCAACCCGCCCCCTATTCCGGAGAACTGCCGCCTTACCCTGAAGAGAGGAAGAGCCAACGATGAAGATCACTCTCCCCCATTTGCTGGCCCTGGTTTTGGTCTTGCTGATCGTATGGAGTGCTGCCAGCGCACCGACGCCCCTTCCTGAAGAAGGTCGTCTCGGAGGCAGTGCGGAGATTCCAATTCGCGAAGTCCTGACCACCATTGCGGCAGAAAATGATGCGGTTCGATCCCTCTACACCAAAAAGATTGTCGGTGAAGGCAAAAAGGTCGGGCTCAAGTTTGATGAAGACTGGGAAAAGGAAAATGTGCAAGCCGGCCCCTTGCCTGCCCTGTTCCTCAGCAAGGCAGCGGCCAGTCTTCAAAAACAGCAGATCGGAATCGAGTTGATTCTGGGGTCACACATGCCGATCACACCGACCAATGCCTTCAAAGGAGATCAGGTCACCCGCTTTGAACGAATTCTCGAAACCCGGGAGCCCGAATTTTTCACCGACTCCCGAACCAATCTGGAAACGGCCATGTTTCCCGATGTTGCTGGTGTGCAAGCGTGTGTCACCTGCCACAACGAGCACCCCTCTTCACCCAAAACCGATTGGGCCTTGAATGATATCATGGGAGCGACCACGTGGTCTTATCCCCATGCCACGGTCAGTGAAGCGGAGTACCTGCAAATTGTCGCCGGTGTACGCCGTGCATTCCGCGATGCCTATCGTTCCTATCTGACAGAGATCGAGTCCTTTGAAAACAAACCGGAGATCGGCGCCCAATGGCCTGCGGATGGTTACTTCGTTCCCAATGAAGAAACCTTCATGACTGCCTTTGAAAAAGAGATCACTATCAAAACGATGAACCGGATCCTCCCGAAATAATGCAGATCTGTGGCAACTTTCTGACACTAATTCTGCTGTGGATCACCCTGGGCACTCCCGTCACCCATCCTTCAGCCCAGAGCACGGCTCCCCTCGAAGCGGATCTGGTGGTTTACGATGCCACCCCTGCCGGAATCTCTGCATCCATCGCCGGTCGGCGTGCAGGACTCGAAGTAATCCTGATCTCTCCCCATGAACATCTCGGTGGCCTGACCACCAGTGGTCTTGGCGCCACCGATGTTGGAGCCGGATCCACCGTCGGCGGAATCGGCCGCGAGTTTTACCAGGCACTGAGAGAGCACTACGACTCCTCGCAATCCTGGAGTCGGCAGAAAAAAAGTGACTTCAAGGGAAGGGGTCACAAGGACGGCGAAGACGTGGCGTGGACTTTTGAGCCCCACATCGCCGAAGCCACCATCGATTCGATGCTCAAGAAAGAGGGGGTCCGTGTCCTGCGGAATTCTCCCATCGATCGCACTGCTGCTGCCACCACCCGCTCGATTCCCTGGAGACTGATCGGCTTGCGCCTGAAGAAGGGCGGCATGGTGCGCGGAAAGGTCTTTATCGATGCTTCCTATGAAGGAGATCTGCTGCCTCTGGCACAGGTGCCCTACACCGTTGGTCGTGAATCGAATGATCAATATGACGAGACTCTCAACGGTGTCCAAAACGGTCGTGCGACCAAGCATCAGTTCAAGGAAGAGGTCAGCGCACGGGTGGATCCGAAAGATCCCGATTCACCATGGTTGCCTGGATTGCTCCCTCCACCCCATGCCGAAGATGGCACAGCGGACCAGGGGGTGCAGGCCTACTGCTTCCGCATGTGCCTGACCGATGACCCAGAGAATCAAATCCCCTGGAAGAAACCCGCCGACTATGACGCCTCAAGATATGAGCTGCTTTTGCGTCAGTACGACCTCGGATCCACCTTCACTCCCTGGCACATCGTTCACATGCCCAATCGCAAATCGGATGTGAACAACAATGGAGCAGTCTCCACCGACTTCATCGGTGGCAACATCGGTTATGTGGAAGGCTCTGATAAAGACCGAGCCCGAATCTACGAAGCCCATCGCAGTTGGCAGCAGGGATTAATCTGGACCCTGGCCCACCACCCCCGTGTTCCTGAGAAGGTACGCAAGGAGGTCAACCGCTGGCAACCGGCTGCGGATGAGTTCACCGACCACGACGGCTGGCCCTGGCGGCTGTACGTGCGTGAAGGCCGCCGCATGGTTTCCACCGTGGTGATGAATGAGAACCATGTTCGTGGGAAAGAGACAGTCGACGATCCGGTGGGACTCGCCAGCTATGGGATGGACAGCCACAATGTTCACCGGCGGATCATCGACGGCAAAGTTCGCAATGAAGGCGATATTCAGGTCTACGGATTTGAACCGTGGCCGATTTCATACCGCGCCATCGTCCCACCTCCTCAAACCTGCTCCAACTTGATCGTCCCCGTCGCCATCTCTGCCAGTCATATCGCTTTTGGGTCTGCCCGCATGGAGCCGGTTTTCTTCGTCCTCGGAGAATCCGCCGGCATTGCCGCTGCAGAGGCGATACGCCAGGGAGTCGCGGTTCAGGATCTTCCCTATCAGGAACTGAAGCCGCTGCTCGAAAAAGCAGGACAGCGCCTGACTTTCGGTCGCTAGGATCCCACAACTTCCAGTTAGTAGTTGCCAACCTCAAGAGCAATGGCCATATTTGGAAAATGCAGATCCGCCCCCTGATCCCGGAGAGGAAGAGTTTCGTGTCTCGTGCCTGGCCCCTCGCCTGCCTCCTGTGCCTGCTGATCAGCGGCGTTCCCGCCGTGATCAGCGCCGCGGACCCGTTTCCCCAGACCATGGATATCGCCGGCAAGACCCTGAAGAAAAACGGCGAAGCACTGTGTGAGTGGGGGCCCTTTGGCCTCGACCTCTACAGGGTTGCCATGTGGGTGGAAACTTGCAGTTCAGACGCAGAAAAACTGCTCCAGCAGAATCAGGTTCGCTGTATCGAACTGTTCTTCCTGCGTTCCCTCTCGCAGAAACAGATGCGCAAGGCGTATCGGGAATCGATGCGGGCGAATCAGCCCGACGACGATGAAGCCATGAATGAATCGATCGAGAAATTCCTCAATACCGTTCAGGCGGCGGCCAAAGGTTCACGCATGCGGCTGATCTGCCTGCCTGACTGGGGGGTTATAGTGCAACAGGGTGACAAGAAAACCCTGATCCAAGGCAAACGCCCGTTCAACGACCTAATTATGAAAATGTATATCGGCAAGCGACCACCCACTCCGGCGGTCGCCAAGGGGCTTCTCGG
>JAPOLY010000051.1 GCA_029976805.1 bacterium | reverse complement strand
CCTGCAATTATGTACGATGTAAATTGTTCAGGCGCAAAAGATTATATGGACTTAGCATTGGAGATAATTAATGAAAAAAAATAAACAGCTCGGTCAAGGTTTAGGAGCTCTTTTAACTCCTTCAAAGAACAATCTAGAAGATTTTAATCAAAGCAGTATTCTTTTAAGCAAAATTAAACCCAATCCTAATCAGCCTAGAAAAAATTTTGAAGACAAATCTCTTAAACAACTAGCTCAATCCATAGATGAAAAAGGTTTAATTAGTCCAATTACTGTCAAAAAAGTCGACAACAAATATATCATTGTAGCTGGTGAGAGAAGATATAGAGCCCACAAACTATTAAACAAAAAAAGAATTTTAGCTTACGTTATTGATGCAGATACAACTAAAGATGTAATGTATATGGCTCTAATTGAGAATATTCAAAGAGAAGACCTCAACCCGATAGAAGAGGGGGTCGTCGGAATTCTTGCCCTGTAATCGGGGGTTGTGCTAAATTCGTGAACTGTCAAATTGTAATAGCCAGCAGGAGGACTATTGCTTCGCCCGCACCTTACGAAGTTTCTCTGGATCTTCTTTCTGATTCAGCTCTGTGCGGGTCCTTCTCTATGGGCCCAGGGCTGACCTGCCTGAACCAATCCGGGTGCCCCTGATCCGGGCGCCCTGGGATCCGGTCTGGGTTCCATGTCACAGGGTTCAGGTTCGGTTCAGACGCGCCTCTCCATTAGCCGGGGGTTCGGCTTTGATGGCACCCATTACGAAGACACGGGCATCGATGAATTCGGCAACACCATATCTGTGCCGGGTCATGTGCACGATGTCACCCTCGATCTCTTTCGCGTGGTGATGCAGTTTGACTACGTCATCGAAGATCCATGGAGCATTCGCGCTCGTCTTCCACTGGAGAGAAGAACCCGAACATCTTCCATTTCCCAGATTGATCCGGCGGCAACACCGGAACAGATCGAGGCGATGGAGAGAAATCTGCAGATCCATCACCCTTCAGAAATTCTGACAGGCTTCGGAGATCTGGAATTGCTACTCGGTCATCAGTTTCGCGATTTCGGTGTCGAAATGGGCAGTTTGTCGATCGCATTGGGTTCGACCTTGCCTACGGGTAAGACCGAAGACAATCCCTATGAATTGGGAGACGCAGGGGAGCGCCATGAACACATCCAGTTTGGCAGTGGCACCTTTGATCCCATCCTCGAGTTTTCCTACGCTCGTCCCTTTGGCGAGTCCAGCGTCTTCAGTTTTTACGGTCAGGGACGCTTCCCCACTTCCACCAGCAGCAAGGGATACAAGGGATCGCAGTTGATCCAGGGTGGCATGGGTGTCGTGACCGCTTTGGGTGAGGTGGGCCCCTGGGAACATCTGAATGGGGTACTGGGGCTGTTTGTGCAGGATATGGGACCCGCCTATTGGGAAGGGGAAGAAGACCCGAATACGGGATTCCAGAATCTTTCCCTGCAGTTGGGAATCAACTGGCGTGACGAAATGATGAGAAGTTGGAATCTGTCCCTGATTCTGCCGCTGTCAGTCGATACTTCATCGGGTCCAGAGGGTACCTATGATCCCGGCCCGGTGATCAATCTGGCGATTGGATTTTGACGGCGGCATCCACCCGCGGCCGAATCAGTGTGCGTACGCACTGAAGCACGATTTTTTCCATCAGTTCCGGAGACTCCTGAGCGCAGATTTCCTCAATTTCATTTCGTGAGCGCTGCTTCTCTTTGAGAAGGCGTCTTGGAAATCCATCTCCGGATCTGAAATCTTCAGGACTGATATTTTTGAGCCCGAGTGTTTTGACCCTGACCGCTTCCAGATGGTTATCGATGGGGTCGACAGAAAGAACCCGGCTGATGGCACTGACCTGATCTCCTGGCGAAACAGGATGAAGATGGGAGCAGTGAAGGACCGCTTCATCCAGAACCTGCAGGAAGTCCCGATTGCTGATGGCGGAAACCAGTGAGTAAACCAATCCCCCTGAGATGATTAATCCTTCCTTGCCGTATCGATCGGCATCCCAGTGAATCGGGTGGGATTCCTGAAGCATCGTCGAAACCGACAAATTTTCTGACCAGGAGATGGGACGTTGAGAGCGGTGGTGGAAGACATCTCCGCGAACAAGATGAAACTGTGGGGCATCGGGAAACGCAGAAAGACCCTGATAGCGCTGAGTGAAAAACTCTGCCGCCTGCTGAAAGTATTGGTCAGCGTGGAATCGATGGGCGGGTTCCGGTTTCGTTTTGATTTCGTTCAGTGGGTCAAAGTAATAACGCATCTGAAGAGAATAAATGCGCTCATTCCGTTGATTGACCAGAATGTGGGTCATCGAAAGAACACTGGCGTCACCGCGACTGGTATTTCTGACCTCTTCCACCCTGGAGTAGCTTTTCAGGGTGTCGCCGGCGTAGACGGTTTTTTCCTGACGGGCGTTTTCAAACTCCAGTTGGTATCGACACTGCTCCGAGAAAGGGTCCAGAGCAAAACTCAGGGCCATATTCAAGAGAAGATCAGGAGGAAACGGAATCTCTGAAAAACCACAGGCTTTGGAGTATTCAACACTGGTCTGAATCCTCTGGGAAATCGGGAAGATGGAAGACCAGCGACTGCGCCATTGATCTCCGACAGTGATCTCGTGAGGACTTTCCAGGATCAATCCCGGCCAAGCCTGATTCAGATCAAATATAGAGGGAATTGTATAAGTCAACAAAGGCTCCATTGCATTGGGCGGCCTCGCTTCACCGATTTTTTACTCAACGTACACCTCGCTCTCTGAGTTCCCCAACTCTTCTCTGTCTGCGTTCCCTGTCTTTATATGGGCCGCAAAAGGGACCGGGTGGCCTGCATGGCAATCCTGCCTGCAAGAACAGGGCACCGTTCCTTGCAAATAGCTTCAATATCTGAAGGCCTGAGTTGGTCAAGAGAGAGGAGCTCAGCTGGAATATCGACTCCTGATAGTTCTTTTCCCACATCGACATTTTTCAGCCCGAGCGTTTTCACAGTAATCCGTTCGAGCTTCTCTGAGATCTCTTCTGATTCGATGATTGCCGAGATGGCACCCAGGCCATCTTCGGGTGTCACCGTGTTGATGTGGGAAGAGTGAACCAGAGTGTCATCCAGAATTTGCCTCAGTTCACGATCAGCTGCTGCGAAAACCAGCGATTGCACAAAGCCGCCACAAACAACAATCCCATCACGGCCATAATGGTTTGAATCCCAGTGCACCGGATGGGTGTTTCGATAGATCGTCGACAAAGCCAGATTTTCCGACCAACCCAAGGGTCTCACCATGGGATGAAGAATCAGCGATCCGGGTGTCAGTGGATTTGTTTGAGCAGAAGGAAAGGTTGTCACTTCACTGTGGTGATCAATCAGCGAAGTGGCAGCCCTGTCGAAAAACAGGGAGCGATCGTCTGAAACGGGATCCGCTGTGGCCTTCGACGAAACGGGCAGTGGATCATAGTAAGATCTCTTCTTCAGAGAGAAGACCCTCTCGTCTCTCTGGTTGATCAGGATGTGAGTGGAATGGATGACACTGGCATCCCCACGGGAAGTGTTCGCCATGCCATCGATTCTTGTGAAACTTCTCAGGGTGTCCCCACAATAAACCGGTAGTTCCTGACGAGCATTTTCCAAGCCCAGATGAAGTCGACAGCTTTGGGAAAACGGTTCAACGGAAAAACACAGGGTCATATTGAGGAGCATTGCCTGAGGAGTGGGGATCGAATCGAACCCGCACCGGGTCGCATATTCTGAGCTGGTGTAAAGATGATTGGATGTCGGAAAGACCGATTGCCACTGCATGCGCCACGATTCATCGATGGTGACTTCATGGGGGCTTTCCAGAATCTGTCCCGGAACAGCGGTATTCAAATCCAGTCCATAGCTCGGCAGTTCTCCGATCATCAGGCGACCTCTACTTTTTCCAGGGCAGCTTGAGACAGGATGCGTTGGGCGATTTTTACCATCGGTGGACCGACCATTTCGCCATTCAGCATGGCGATACTCCCCTGTTCTTTCACTGCAGCGATGACTCTTCGTGCGTGCTCAATTTCTTCAGCAGTAAGGGAAAAGATCTCCAATGCCCACTGCGCCTGTTTGGGTGTCAGGGCAAAGCAGCCATCAAAACCCATTTTTTTCATGCGCTTGTTTTGATTTTTGAAACCCTCTTTATCTTCGAGATCCAGATAAACGGTAGAGACCGCTGAGATTTGGCAGGATCGGGCTACCTGCAAAACGGTTTGTTGTGCATTTTGATAGCAGTCTTCACTGATCTCGGAGTGCATTTCGACGCAGTAGTCGACATGTCCGAATGCCAGGGCAGCGACTCTTTCTGAACTGCGTGCAATCTCTTGCAGAGACAGAACTGCACCGGGTCTCTCAATCAGGGGAATCACTGAAATTCTGCCTGGGGGAAGTCCCAGCGCAGACTCTCTCCTCTGGATCAGATCCACCCCATGTTTCACTTCTACTGCGCTCTGGACCATGGGAATCATGATGCCATTCAGATCCTTGTGCAGGCATTCCATGACATCAGAGTGCAACTCTTCCGGCCGATCAGGCCCATTGACTCGCAAGATCACTTTGCGGTCCTGAAACAGACCCATGTGGAACATGCGGCGAACGCGGTGTCTTTGCCTGGCTTTCTGGTCGACGGGAATGCTGTCTTCCAGATCGAGGATCAGAGTGACCTCTGCGGGAATGGAACGAATTTTTTCAGGGGAAACTGTGGATTTGACAAACATCAGCGTACGAAAGTGCTGAGGTCCCAAATTGTGGGTATGGGTCTGTAAAGCCACGACGATCCTCCTGAGTATCTCATCGGGATACTCAGGAGGATCGGACCGCAGATTTCAAAAAAACCTTAATTTCAGGGGCAGGGCGGAGAATCACACCCCAGAGAGTCAAAAGTGGGGTCTGGACCGCATGATCCGAACGGGTCAGCCGGGGCAGATCCGCCAGAGAAGAGGTAGCTGAGCAGGAAGATGGTATCGGCGATGTTGAAAGCCCCATCGTCGTTGGTGTCGGCGGCATCTTCGCAATCGAGAGGCCCCGAACCGCTGAAGAGGGATTCCAACTGACTGATTCCATCAGAGAGATCGATGGAGCTGTCCAGATTGACATCTCCGCGAATGAAGTTTTTCACAACAGGGGACATCATCAGAACGCTGTCTTCACGACAGACACCCCCAGTGCCGAATCCTGTGAAGTCGATTTCATTGTTGATTCCCAGAGTGTTGTCAAATCGAAGCCAGCTGGAGACGCAGGCGGAGGATGAGGCCGCTGATGGAATCGTCGAATAAGTCGCTTCGACGGCAATGAGCCCACCGTTGAAGGGGACGACTTCGATTCCAGCAGTGTCGACGGTCATGTCGATGGTCCAACCATTGTCGAGGATCTCGACCAAAACCAGGTCGGGTCCGGCTCCACCATTGGATTCGGCGAATTGGCCCGATGGGATGACGCTGTCGACCTGAAAAAGATCGCCGTCATGGGAGACCGCCATCGATAGACCATCCAACTCAAAAGAGGGCACAAGGCCTGCAAGAACCACGGGTTCGATGGAGATGCTGCCGATTCCACTGCCACCATCGTAGGTGCCGGCGGAGAAAGGCATGCGGTAAATCGCCATGGGGTCAACGACTCCATTAAACATGAAGGTGTCAAATGTGTAGGGGAGAGTGGCGACCGATTCCCTCAAGATCATATTCGAATAGGTCGATCCGCCAGGGTCACAAAAGGTCAGATCTGTCCAGTAGGACCCTGTGGGGACCCAAACGTAATCGACTGAGTAGAGGTGCAGGTCTTCATCCGCAGGGAGCGTCAACGCCAGGGTTGAATCGAGAATCGTCTCAACCGTAAAACCGTTGGAAAATGGGGTGATGGCCTCAAACTCCGGTGGCGCAGGCAAGTTGGTGACAGCGCTGCCGTAGTATAGGTCATTCCACTCTACCTCAGTTTCTTCATGACAGATCGTGATGATCCAACCATTTACAGGGCCACCGTGTTGGGTGTCGAGCAACACATCAACAGTGGGCAGCGGTGGAAATGGATGTTCCATCTTGAGCAGATAGACGTCACTGGCTGAAGCAGTGCTGCAAAAGGCCGCCAGGCACAGGAGCCATGCTGTCACGGCCCAGGCCAGCGGATGGGTTTTGGCGATTCTGGTTTGGTTCATCGAGGTTTGGTTTTTCGAGGTTTGGTTTTTCGAGGTTTGGTTTTTCGAGGTTTGATCTATCGAGCGGCTTTTCTGCGTGTGATTCAGTGTTTGAACCATAACGGCTCCATCCAGCGAGCTGACTGGCGAACGCTATTCCTGATTATACAAAGCAATATCAAAGAAGAGAACCCTCTAACCGTCGTCGGAGGATTGCCCATCTTTCCAAATCAGAAAAGACTTGAGGGTTCCAAATGCAAACAGGGCAATGATCAGTGCAAAGATGCCCATGAATGCAGTGTAGAAAAGAAAGTTCCCGAAATCGGAACTCTCGTCACCGGGAACCAACAGGGATTTCTGTGGATCGTCCCGGTGATGGTAGACGAGAACTTCTTCGCCAACCCGGAAGTCACGAAGAAAGCGCGTGACGGCACTTTTCGGTTGGTTTTCCTGAACTAATTCCACCAGATCATTTTCATAGGTATCGCCGTTGACGACATATCGATAACTGATCTGCGGGTAGTACCTCCGCATGCTTTTTTCGTTTCTGGAGAATCCGACTTCGGAAGTGAGTACTTCGCCGGTGACGAAAGGCCAGCGGTAGGATTCCTGATAACTCATTCCATCGAGATACCAAAAATTGAAACCTGCCAGCCATGCAGATGAAATCAGCGATACAAAGACGATCTGCGCGATCAAACCCCCTTTGGTCTGAATCTTTGCACTGCCCAGCGGCTCTTCCTGATTTTCATGTTCCTGATTTTCCATAGACCTATTCAAACAAGAGCAGGATTAAAAACCAAGTAGAGACTTCCTAAAGACTCAGTGGCCTCTGATCGGAAGCGTTCATGCGTGGATTTTATTTTCGTACCCACGCCAGGATGGTCATCCCCAGAAATACAAGGGCCCCAACCCCAGCAAGAACAACAAAGATGCCCGAATGCCCGGGGATCTTTGGTTGGAGGATGGAAGTAGCGGGGTTCGATTCGGAATAGTAAACCGTCAATGCGGGAAGAGCCTGATAACTTTTGAGGGCTTTTTCCGCAGCTGATCGCTCACTGAAGTCATCGTCGAGGACCTGGATTTTGTCATTCTGATAAACCTTGCCCGCCACTTCGTATCGGTATTCCAGATTGAGGCGGTAATTGGATGATCTTCCCCGTCTTCTTTTGATTTCCTCAATCTCTCCCGAGACCAGTTCCGCACTGACGATGGGCCACTTCTCTGCATCGGCGTAGGTCTGCAGGTCCATGAGGTAAAAACCAAACATTCCACACCAGACGATCAAAACAGCGGTCATCACATACGGATTCCGAAATCTGCGCGGGATGAGGTTGAACTTCACAGGTACTCCGTAAGGGGTGTCTAGGGACAGATGGGAAATTGGCAGTCGGGAACAGGGCCGCCGGGATCAGCAGGACCACAATCCGGGAAAGGTGCCGGGGGATCGGGGGCTGCCTGAAAGAGCACATTGAGCATTTGGATCGTGTCGCCAATGTTGTCGTTCCCACTGAGATCCATGTCGCAGGCATCGCGGCAGGGCGGTGGTGGGCCAGATGAGAAGAGGCTGTGCAGGTGATAAATCACATCGGCAATGTTGAAGGCCATGTCGTTGTTGCAATCACCGCGAATGAACTCGGGACCACTGGCAGGATTGCAGCCAATGGGATCAAACGTACCACCGCTGATACAAAGAGTCGGGAAGCAGATGCCAACACAATCCCATGCGGTACCGCTGAGAAGGCCATAGCTGCCAGCAGGGGGCATCGGCAAAGCGCCCAGATCGGCGGCGATATCTCCGATTGCCGGATCGTCGGGGTAAAAAACGAGACACATCCCCAATGGGTCCATTTCAAAGGTGCCGCAGACTGCAACGTCAGTTTGTGCCTGTGAAGTCGTCGCCGGAGTAAAGATCAGCAACAGCAGTACAAATGCGGGGATCAGGCCAGATGTGAACGGGAGTCGTGGCAGGAAGAGTGACTTGCCCTCGTCGGTAGCCAAGAGTTTCTGATTCATGCGTACGATCCTTCCAGCGAGCGGTATTCCGAAATCTTCGCGGGATTCACATCTGCCATTTTACCCCCTAAAGCGACGAGGAGAACCGGCCAGACCGGTCGTATTACCTCGGAATTGCTACAAAGTAGGGGCTGAAATACGCATCATGGGTCCATAGGCAGGAATCTGCTTCGAAAGGATCGGTCATGAAGATCGGTGTTGTGAAAGAAGCGTGGCCCGGTGAATGCCGAGTGGCCGCTTCTCCCAAAAATGTCCAGCGCCTCATCAAGCAGGGCTTTGAAGTACAGGTGGAATCGGGCGCAGGTATCGCCGCCAGTTTCACCGACCAGGCTTATCAGGATGCGGGAGCCAATATCTGTGACACCCGTGCCGCATGGGCGCAGTCCGATGTGGTGATCAAGGTGCGTGAGCCAATGGAGCGCGCGGATCTGGATCTCCATGAAGCGGATCTGCTCTCCGAGGGTGGAACGCTGATCAGTTTCATCTGGCCTGGCCAGAACAAGGATCTGGTGGACCGACTCTCCGCGCGCAAGGCCACAGTTCTGGCGATGGATTGCATTCCCCGAATCAGCCGTGCACAGAAGATGGACGCGCTTTCTTCGATGGCCAACATCGCCGGCTACCGGGCGGTTCTGGAAGCGGCCAACGAGTTCGGCAGCTTCTTCACCGGACAGATGACCGCCGCCGGCAAGGTGCCGCCCGCCAAGGTGCTGGTCGTAGGTGCCGGAGTGGCAGGACTTGCCTCCATCGGCGCTGCCCGTGGGCTTGGAGCGATCGTCCGGGCTTTCGATACACGCCCGGCGGTGGAAGAACAAGTCCAGTCGATGGGCGCCGATTTCCTGACAGTGGAGATCGAAGAGGATGGAACGGGCTCTGGTGGATATGCCAAGGAGATGAGTCAGGCCTTCATCGATGCCGAACACGCTCTCTTTGAAGAGCAGGCGAAAGAGACCGACATCATTGTCACGACGGCACTGATTCCCGGAAAGCCGGCCCCATTGTTGATCACCGAACAGGCGGTCAAGAATATGAAGCAGGGTTCCGTCATCGTCGATCTGGCTGCAGAGAGAGGTGGAAACACCGCCGGTGCCGTTGCTGACGAAGTGGTAGAAAGCCACGGAGTCAAGATCGTCGGTTACACCGACCTACCCAGCCGCATGGCCAATGTCTCCAGCGACCTTTACGGAAACAACATCTGCCACCTCCTTGACGATATGGGCAAGGCAGAGGAATACCGTATCGACGAAGAGGATGAAGTCGTCCGTGGAGCTCTGGTGCTTCGCGACGGTGAAATGAAATGGCCCGCACCGGTCAAGAAGTTGGCTGAAGAGTTGAAAAAGCCGGAACCGGTTAAGGCTGAGGCTGCGCCTGTTGCTGCAGCAGAACCCAAAGAACAGAAAGAGCGGGGACCATGGGTGCTGATGTTGATCGGCCTCGCCCTGATCGCCGTCGGCTGGACCGGAAGTGAAGGCTTCCTTCACCAGGTCACCGTGTTCGTGCTTTCCTGTTTCGTGGGCTACCAGGTGATCTGGAATGTCAGCGCTTCCTTGCATACCCCACTCATGAGTGTGACCAATGCCATCAGCGGAATCATCATCGTCGGCGGAATGCTGCAGTTGGGTGGTCCGCTGAATGAGCCTGCAACAATGCTCGGGGTTGTCGCTGTTTTGTTTGCCACCATCAACATCGCAGGGGGCTTCCTCGTCACCCAGCGCATGCTGAAAATGTTCCAGGGTTAAGGGGGGGCACGATGATACCAGCAGGAGCCATTATCGCGTCTTACCTCGTTGCCGGGGTGCTCTTCATTCTCAGTCTGGGAGGGCTTTCCACCCAGAAAACCGCCAAGCGTGGAAACCTCTACGGCATCATCGGAATGTTGTTGGCGATCGGTGCGACCACCTTGTGGATCACTGGAATTGCAGAAGGTCTCAACACAGAGGCTTTGCTCAGTGATTCGGGAACCAAAACAGCCTTTGCTGCCGCGATCGGTGTTGGTGCACTGATCGGCGGTGTGATGGCTGCTCGAGTGGGCATGACATCGATGCCAGAGCTCGTGGCAATTTTGCACAGCTTCGTCGGACTTGCCGCAGTGCTCGTGGGACTCTCCATGTACAGCAATCCCAGCGTGGATGTGGCGGAAAAAGGATCCTTTGTCCTCAACATTGAGATCTATCTTGACGTCTTCATCGGCGCCATCACCTTTACGGGGTCTGTGCTCGCCTTCCTCAAATTGAGAGGCAGTGTTTCCGGCAAGCCTCTGACACTCCCGGGCCGACACCTGATCAATATTCTGATGGTGGCTGCCTGCATCTGGCTGGCCATCGACTTTGTTCCATCGGATGTGAACAGCAATTGGGAGCCCTTGCTGTGGATGACCCTGATTGCCTGTGTGATCGGCTTTCACATGGTCGCAGCCATCGGTGGTGCAGACATGCCGGTGGTGGTCTCGATGCTCAACAGTTACTCCGGTTGGGCCGCCGCTGCAGCAGGATTCATGCTCAAGAATGATTTGCTGATCATCACTGGAGCACTGGTGGGATCTTCTGGAGCGATTCTCAGTTACATCATGTGTCGTGCGATGAACCGGTCCTTTATCAGTGTGATCCTCGGTGGCTTTGGTACCGATGGAGGTGGTGGAGGATCGACCAAATCCCAGGATCAGGGAGAGGTGCAAACCTTCGACGTGGGTGAAGCGGTTGATGCGCTGCGTGAGGCTTCCAGCATCATCATCGTACCTGGTTATGGAATGGCAGTGGCACAAGCCCAGCATTCTCTCAGTCAGGCGGTGGACTTTCTTCGCGACAAGGGAAAGGAAGTCCGCTTTGCCATTCACCCCGTAGCGGGACGCCTTCCTGGTCACATGAATGTTTTGCTCGCAGAAGCAAATGTTGATTACAACATCGTTCTCGAAATGGAAGAGATCAACGACGACTTGCCTGAGACAGATCTGGTATTGGTGATCGGTGCCAACGACATCGTCAATCCCGATGCTCAGGAAGATCCAGCAAGCCCCATCGCCGGTATGCCGGTTCTCGAAGTATGGAAGTCAGAGACGACGATCGTCATGAAGAGAAGTATGGGTACCGGTTACGCCGGAGTTCAAAATCCGCTCTTCTTCAAGGACAACACTCGTATGTTGTTTGGCGATGCAAAAGCTGTCGTTGACCAGTTGTTGACAGGTTTGAGACAGGAATAAATCGTCCAGGGAATGTGGCCCAAAAAGATCTATTGGGCCACATTCCTTGAAATCCTGATCATCTGATCCATATTCGATATCCCACGCCGTTTTATCCATTTCATGCCAGTTAACCGCAATTCAGCCCCCAATTCCCTCCTCCAGCAAGTTCGTGGAAACCAAGTCCGCTCCTTTGTCGTTTTCGGATATGGGAAATACAGAACTCCGGAACAGTCTGGTGAGGTTCAGGGAGTGACGTATCGCTGGTGAATGGGAGAGTGAGAGTGGGCCCTGAGAAAATATCTGCTCAAAAAATCGCTCTGATTGCATGGAACAAGTCGGTTGAAGAAAAAGAATTGACGGTTCTGCGAAAATCTTTGGCCGATTTAAATTACAGAGTGGATGTTGTCTACGAACTGTCGCAGTTGGATCAACAACTCTGCGAATACGAAAAAAATGGCGAATCCCCCCTGGAGATCGTTTCGCATTTCCATTTCCCCAAAGTTCCTTTGTCTGGATTGAATCGTCGAATACTGCGACGACTCAAAGCAGCAAACCCCGAAGCCCAACCACGTATCACTGCTGTGACACAGAGACTACTCGGTGCTGACCTGAGTCAATTCGCCATCGATTCGTCTGCAGATGTAATGGTCAAAGCCGCAGATCTCCCTCAGGCAATCATCGATATCTTCAGAAAACCCAAAGAAACAGAAAAATGTGAAGGGCGCAAACTTCCTGTTGTTCATGCAGACTTGAGAAACCAAAGTCTTGAAACAAGTCTCATAGAGTTGTTTAAAGCTCATGATCAGCAATTGAAGCCGATCAACCTGGAGGATTGCAAAAACAAGAACAGGGTAGGATGTGGAATCCTTCTTGTTTCTGAGTCGGTCATCAAAAGATTGCAAAATCAGGAACCTGCCACTTCCCTGGTGAATTTGTCAGAAGTAGCCGGCGTTGTCGTCGTCATGGATTCACACAAATCAAAAACGAAAACAGAAGAGCGAGAGCGGGAGTTTTACTATCAGGGCGTACTGGATTGCATATCCCCCGATACCAGTGAACAAGAGATGGTTCACCGAGTCCTGAGTGCAAGAAGAAACAGGGCCAGAAGCAATCTTGAAAACCAGTACCACAACGCGTTGAAGAAAAATTCCCGAGAATGGAAAGTCTTTCAGGAAGTTTCGAGCCTTGAAGCTGCAAGCATCATTCATGATGACAACGGCAAGATCTATTTCGTCAATGAAGCTGCTACAAACCTGTTTGGGTATGACGAAAAAACGTTTGAGCAGATGCACATCCGCTCATTACATCCGGCGAATTACGAAAGCACTCGTAAAGAGATCTACGAAAATTTCCTGAAGAATGGCTCAGTAAAGTGGGAAGCCCAGTTTGTCAAAGCGAATGGCGAAACGTTTGATGCTCTGTTGACGGCGAATCCCGCAAATGAGTTTTCTTCTGAGGGGAAGCATCTGATTTGTGCTCACATTCACAGCTTGGAGCACTACAAATTTCTCAAGAACTCTGTCTTGAACATGATGAGTGCAGATCCTGGGGGATTGGATGTTCATATACAGTCGATGTTCCAAGATCTCAGTTCCCTGATAGACGGTATTCGTTCCATTCAGGTTTTCAAAAAGGTCAAGAGTTACGCCCAAAAAAAGCCGGGTTGGTGCAGCCCTCCAACCAGCGATGATGATAGAGCTGATCCTTTCTCATCTCGAAAGTTGTGGACTGTCTTCGAGAACGGCGAAAAGTTTGTTGAAGATGACAGTTCGTCTGGGCTTCCTGACATGCCGTATGCAGTCCGGGAGATCCGCAGTTTCATCTTCCCTGATTCAAACCGGGGGTTTGTCCTCGCACCGATGAAAGTCGGTGGAAAACTTCTGGGTTGTATCGCTGTAGAACTGGATGGCGAAAGACACGGTATGCAGTGGGATGCTCCCATGACTTATCGAAAGCAGTTGGTTCGAGGCTATCTTTCACTGGTTGCATTAATGGTTGCCAGTGGAATGGAGCAGCAACTTAAAGAGTTGAACCGAAAAAAGCTCGAGCAACTCAGCTTTCAGGAAGACAAAAAAAGAAGCATCAACAATATCACGGATGGTATTGCGCATGATTTCAACAATCTTCTTCAATCCATCAGTGGGCATGTGTCATTGCTCTTGCGTTCCGGCACGCTGGATGAAAAAGAGAAGAAATCACTGAAGTCGGTGAAGAGTGCTGCAGAGTTGGGTGCTTCCTTGAGCAGTCGAATCAGGGATTTATCGACACCTTCCAAAGAGGTTTCCAAGTTTTCTCTTCACAAGTTGATTCAGGAGGTCTCTGAGTTGGTGACTTCCAGTCTGGTTACCAATCAGAAGACGGCTTTAAACCTGAACTCAGACCTGGATATCATCAATTGCGATCGCTCTCAGGTTCATCAGGTTTTCATGAATCTCTTTTCCAATGCGAATGATGCGATGAGAGGTTTCAACGAAAACGGCCAAATCTCTATCTCAACGCGTTTTAATACCAATGAATTTGGACAGCGTATGATCAAGGTCACCTTCAGCGATGAGGGCCCCGGAATTCATACAAAAGACGTGTTCAATATCTTTGAACCTTACTTCTCCAGCAAAACGGAAACAAAACAGGGTACGGGGATGGGCTTATGGATCATCCACCGAATCATGCGGAATCATGGCGGCAGCATTCGGGTGGGTAACAATCAGTCCGGAGCAACGTTTGAGCTCGAATGGCCACTGGTTGAAGAACGAGCCGACAGTCGGGAGTTGCCTTCAGAAATCATGAGTGGACAAGGAACGGTCTTGATCGTTGACGACGATTCCATGGTCAATGAATCCTGCAAGCTTCTACTTGAACATATGGGATTCAAAACCTTGAGTGCGTTTGATGGGGTGGAAGCCCTTGAGATGTACGGCAAGAAAAGGGATCAGATCGACCTGGTTATTCTTGACCAAAAGATGCCGGGTATGTCAGGCGCAGATTGTTTTGAGGGACTCGTCAGGCTGAATGACGAGGTCAAGGTTCTGCTGTGTAGTGGGAATCAGATTAATGCTGCTGTCTTTAATCCGGAAAAAAACGTTGTCGGAATCCTCAACAAACCGTTCACGCTCAGGGATCTCAGCAGATTGCTGAGAAGAGCAAAGGTCGTACAGGAATGACAGTTACAGCGGTGTTTCGAGGACTTCAGGGCGCATTTGGGAGCCAAGTCTCACAGTTGCACCCCTGTGGGCTCGCAGATACCATCGTAAATCGTTCTCTATTCTATGTTTGAGAAATTGAGATCCTTGCATCTGCAATCGATCTCGGGTGACTATGAAAACAGTGGAGGCGAAAATGGATCATTGTTCCCTTTTCGCAAGGTTGGGCTCTTGAGAGGGAAGAGGGAGTGAGGCTTCGATGGCTGATTCAACCCTGAATAAAAGTGTACTTTGGCTCTCCATATTGTCCTGCCTGATTCTTGGTGGTGGGGAGATTCTGGCACAGGCCGATCTGAATGTTTCGGATCCAGTTGCTTCAGTGATGGCTGACCAACTGGGAGTGACAGAGGCTTACCCACAAAGACTGCTCTTCGATCAGTTTACCGATGGGGAATTGCTGGTTGAGGTAAACCTTCCCGGTACTGGGCCTGTCACCCTGAGTCTTATTCCCCATTCGGTACGGAGTGACCGGTTTCAGGTTTTGGTGGATAACGGCAATGGATTGGAGCCTTATCCCGCACCACCGGTGATGACCCGCCGTGGCAGAATACTCGAGATCCCAGGATCAACAGTCGCGGGCAGTTTTGACGGCTCTTCTTTGACCGCCCTGATTCGCAACGGGAATGAATTGTTTTCGATCGTTCCTGCAAAGGAAGCGGGATACAGCGGCGATTCCGAGTGGCATGTCATCATCGACGACAAGGATGTCATCGATAATGGTGAGTTGTGTGGAACCAGTGGTTTCTCGAGTCCGGGAAGACCGAACAGAAATCCTGAACCCCAGTCCTTCGGTACGACCTTCTATCTGACGGAAGTGGGGATCGACGCGGATTTCGAGTTCTTTCAGCAGAACGGTGGCAGTGTGAACAGCACTGTTGCTGACGTCGAAAATGTGATGAATGCGACGGCAGAGGTTTATGAAGACCTTTCCATCAGCATCACTTACGAGATTTCGATCCTGATTGTGAGAACGACCAGCTCAGACCCTTATGGAACCATTTCCAGTGCCGGTCAGCTGCTGAGTACATTCAGCAATGTCTGGTCTTCCTCGCCTGAGAACCAGGTCCCCAGAGATGTGGCTCACCTGTTTACGGGAGTGAACCTCGACGGGGGCACCATCGGGGTTGCTTATCTCGCGGATATCTGCACAAACAATGCATACGGTCTGTCGCAGTCACGCTTCAGCTCTGTCTTCAGCAGACGGGTTGCACTGACTACCCATGAGCTGGGGCATAACTGGTCCTCTTCTCACTGTGACAGTCAGGGGACCTGCAGAATCATGTGTTCAGTGTTGAATGGCTGTAATGGAATCAACCCATTGAGTTTTTCTCCGGCACCTGTGGGTCAGATTGTCAGTTACCGTAATTCCAGATCCTGTCTTTCCAGCAAAACCCCGGCTTTGGCATTGCCCTTCTTTGACGATTTTCCAACGGGCTCCGTCGATTCCAATCTGTGGATCTACAATGAGGGTGGAATCGTCAGTAGCCAGGGTAACGGTGAGCCGAGTGGTCCCACTTCCCTTCAGTTGAACAGAAGTGGTGGAGGGACTTACGAATATGACGAGATTCGTTCCAACGTGATACTGTTGGGCGGCACCAACCCTGTGTTGCAATTCTATTCGAACCACACAGGTGTTGAAGCCGGCGAAGAATTGATCGTTGAGTATCTGAGTGCGTCCCTCGCCTGGATTGAGTTGGACAGAATCGTCTCAACAGGCGGCGCACCATCCTCCTATGCAACCAACACCTACACTTTGCCAGCCAACGCCCGACATAATCAGTTCCGTTTCCGCTTCATCACCAATACCAATGAAAACAACGATAATTGGTACATTGATGACGTCAGTGTTTCTGATGGCCCTCCTCCGACTTTGGATCCACCACTGATCACCGGCATCAACCCGCCAGACGGTTCCACCGCCGGGGGAGCCTTCATTACGATCACTGGCCAGAATTTTACTTCTGATGTCGCAGTGCTTCTGGGCAACTCTCTGGTCGACAACCTCAGCTATGTCAGTGATACCCAGTTGGTGGGCAATGTACCGCCAGCGACGGTACCGGGATTTGTGGCGGTGATTGCGAGTCAGGCTTCGGGAAGTGATTTGCTGAACCCGGGATTCCTTTACACAGAGGAGTACATCTTCCACGACAGCGCGGAAGGTGCTCCGGGAAGTCCTGTGGCGGTAACGGTCAGTGCGGATCACGATACCGTGATTGCCGGTTATTCCCTGGCAGTCGATTTTGATGCCAACGACGTGATCGTCTCCTCCATTACCGCCGAAAACAGTGTCGCACTGGGTGCCGATTTCTTTGAGCCGGCATTCAACAACGATCTGACAGCGGGAGGTGGCTGGTGGACTCTGGGTGCGATCCTCAGTTTCACGGGAACCACATCAGTGGCGCCCTCAGACCAAACGATCCTCGCCACGGCCAACTACATTTTGCAGCCGACCGTTACCGTGGGCAGTGAGATCATCTTCGAGATGGCCAATGGTGTGGGCCCTGCCATTCCACCTTCTGAAAATCTTTTGGTCGACCCGGGAGGGAATGCGGTTCCTCCGTTGCTGGAGGGGGGAAGCATCGTCGTCGGTGCCAACTCGTTCATTCGCGCGGATGGAAACAACGACCTGACGGTGAACGTGGCCGATGCGGTCTTCATCCTCAATTTCCTCTTCAGTGGACTGGCTTCCGATTGCCTCGACTCACTGGATGCCAATGACGATGGCGGAAATGACATCGCAGATGCGGTGGCTGTATTGGCATTCCTGTTTTCTTCAGGGCCCGCTCCGCCGCCACCCTTCCCGAATCCAGGACCGGACCCGACGGCGGACAGCCTCGATTGCAATAACTAGCACGGGTTCATGTTCACAAAAAAAGCCCGCTCGTCCCCATGGGATGAGCGGGCTTTTTCAATTTCCAAAAATTAACGCTGAGAACCTTCGATTTTTTTCAGGGCTAACAGAAGATCCCCTTCGCTTTGCTGAATTGCTTCGCAGAGGAAGGAGAGGGAGACTCCTGCCTGTTGGGCGCGAGCCAGCAACTGCAGGAGGACTCGCTGTCCTTCTCCCACATGCTTGCGACGAATCGCCCGCCAGGTTTTGTCCTGTTCTGCCGTAAGAGCGAGTCGTCCCATGGAAAGCTCCAACTGCTCCAGTGCTGCCCCGGCATTGGCAAGCGGCATCGCCATGATCGAGGGTTCGATGGGAATGACGCTGTCCGGCTGCCGCGTCTCTTCAGCCTGGAATCCGGCCCAAACCGACTGCAATAAAGGTTCCAGAGAAGAAGCGGAATCACTTTGGGTAATTTGTGGAAGGCTCCCATTCTCGATGTGGGATCGGTCATATTCGATTTCCTGAACGCCCTTGCGGGCGAGTTCGGCAATTCGATGATCGATGGGATCGAGAATCTTTTCGATCAGGCCGTTGAGGGCACGGGCTCCGTCTCCCATCGCCTGTGCCTGTTCTGCGATGGCTTCCAGAGCGGCTTCCGTGAATTTCAGAGCGATGCCGTGGGCTTTCCAGAATGTGATCTTTTGTGAAAGAACACCGTTTTGCATCTCTTTCAAAAGATGAACAAAGTCGGAAGTACCCAGCGGGTTCAGCAAAGACACCTTGTTGAATCTGGAAGCGAGTTCGTCGCTCAGACCCAGGGTCACGAGATCCGATTTCTGGATGAGATCCCGTATGTGTGTTGTCGATTCCGGTTCTTCATCGATCTGAAAGCCGATGCGTGACCCTTCCTCGAGTCGCTCTTCGACAGCAGCCTGAATCCACGGGAAGGCTCCGCAGCAGATGAAGAGCAGGCGCGAGGTGTCCAACCGGTTTTGCGGTTCTTCCTTTTTCTGAAGGATCACCCCATCCATGAGTGTCATGAGTGCTTCCTGAACAGCGAGCCCCGGATCTCCTGGAGAAGAGCTGGTGCGCAGGCAGAGGTCGAGACGGTCGATGAGGACGATGCCGTGTTGGGCGAGATTCAGATCGCCTCCTGCGCGATGCAGCAGAGCATCGGTGATGCCTTGCAGTGCCTGTCCTGCCATGGCGGGCTGGACCAGCGAGGAGGCATCGACTTGAACCCATGGCACACCGAGAAACTCCGCAGTCTTTTGAACAAGGAAGGTCTTGCCGACGCCTTCCGGTCCAGCGAGCAGAAGGTGCTGACCTTGAGGTCTGGAGTCCTTGAACAGATGGTGATTCAGGTAGTGATTGTAGACCGCCACCGAGATTTCCCGTTTGGCGTGTTCCTGACCTCGAACGTGGAGTTCCAGATGATTCCAGATTTCCATGGGGTCGGGGAATGCGGATCGATCAGACATGGGAGT
>JAPOLY010000143.1 GCA_029976805.1 bacterium | reverse complement strand
TCTTCCTTCCGGAGGAGCGGGAGACGGAGACGACGAAGAAGACGCCCCGGAGACCATCAACTTCTGGGGAGGCGAGTATGAAGGCGATGCCTTCTTCTGGTGCCTCGACAAGTCCTGCTCCATGAGCTGGAACGGTGAGATCGAGGATCTCAAGCAGGAGTTCACCCAGACTCTCAACTCCCTCTCTTCGCAAGCAGAGTTCGGAGTGGTGGCTTTCTCGGAAGGCCATATCGTCTGGAACCCGATGCCCCAGCGTGCCAACCCCGCCAACAAGGGTGCGGCCACCGCGTGGGTGTTGAGTTTGAACGCCGCCGGCTGGACCTGCCTGGGTCCCGCGGCCGTGGAAACACTCAACATTGCCAACCAGTCTTCGAAAGCCATGAAGCAGATGCTCGTGCTCTCCGACGGTGAGCCTTACTGCAACGGCACCAATACGGCGTCGCAGTGCCTCACCGATGTCGCCGCCGCCAACTGGCAGCAAATTCCGGTGAACACCATCTACATCGCTTCCGATTCGGGAGGCATCCAGTTCATGCAGCAGCTCGCTGCCCAGAACAACGGAACCTTCTACCAGCCCCAGTAGGGCGGATCAGAAGTTCTGCAAAGGGTCGAAGTCCGCCTCGGGCTTCGACCCTTTTTTGTGGAGTGAATTTGGGAGGTGGAATGGGAAGCAAAGTGATCTGTTTGGGAGCGGTCGTCGCCGATCTGGTTGCGCTGCCCGTCACTTCCCTGCCTGCACCCGGAGGATCTGCTCGCTCTCCCGAGATCACCCTGCACATAGGAGGATGTGCCGCCAACAGTGCGACCGGATTGGCGCGCCTCGGAAGGGAAGTACACCTTTGCGGTGCGGTGGGGGCTGATCCCTTCGGCCATTTCCTCAAGGATGCCCTGCAGAAGGAGGGGGTCCTTCTGGATCATTTCCAGGTTCGTGATGGGCATCGCACCGGGAGCACCTTTGTCATCAACACCGAGGGGGAAGACCGCCGATTCATCTCGGATACCGGTGCCAATGATGGTGATTGGCCACAACAGGTTTCCAAAAGCCTTCTGGATGACGCTGCCGTGATTTCGGTTCATGCCCATGGATTGGCAGATCGTCCCCATCTCGATGAACTGGTGACCTGGTTCAAAGCCGCAAGGGCCGGTGGAACCCGGGTGATTCTCGATATCATTCGGATTCCTGGCCGACCATTGATGGAAGAGCTGGAGTCTTTGCTTCCGCATGTGGATCTCTTCACACCCAATGAACAGGAAGCACTGGCCCTGACCGGTGAATCGGAAGCCGCAACCGCTGCCGATAGATTCAGGCAAATGGGGGCACAGGCAGTGGTCGTCACCCGCGGTGAGGATGGACTGGTCTGGGTCGACGGCGAAGGGACCGGATCCTTGCCTGCCCCTTCGGTTCAGGAGGTGGATGCCACCGGCTGTGGTGACGGGTTTATCGCCGGGTGTATCGATGCCGGTCTTGACGGGTTGTCCCTGCGTGATCAGTTGATCCGTGGAAGCATGGTGGGGGCCCTCGTCAGTCAGCAACCGGGAGCCATCGTGGGGCTTCCCGATCGCGAGGGGCTCGATTCGATGTTCCAGAAACATCAGGCCCTCTATTCCGAACTTTCCTGAAGCCGGAACAAATTCCCCAACTCTCCTCGCTGGGCAACTCCCGTGCCTGCCAACTTCCTCTCAAAGTGGGCTGAATCCGCGGTTTGGGGCGAAACTTCTCTGACAGAAAGGACTGTCACGGCAGCGTGATCCGCTGGGGTTATCCCCTCTGGGTCCGCTCCGGCAATCGTCAGACAAGTTTCGGAGAGAGAGGGAGGGACCCGATGTCCTCCATGATGTCCCCTGGCCCCCTGCGAGGATGGGCCATTTGTTTCATGACTCTGTTCCTGCTCGGATCGATGGGTCTCACCGCCCATTCCCTCGAGCAACCGGAGGGTCGACCCCGACCCCTCGATCTGCCTTCAGGTGGAGGAGGTTCCGCCGATGATGAAGAGGATGCTCCTGAGACGATCCTCTTCTATGGCAATGGTTACGAGGGTGATGCCTTCTTCTGGTGCCTCGACAAGTCCGGTTCGATGGATTGGGGAGGAGCCATGGAAGACCTCAAGCAGGAGGTCACCGCTTCTGTCAATTCCCTCAGCCCCGAGGCCGAGTTCAGTCTGGTGTCTTTCAGTTCCAATACTGTGACCTGGTCTCCACAACCGAAGCGGGCCACCTCTGCCAACAAGGCTGCGGCGATCGCATGGGTCAACACTCTGGTTCCGGACGGTTGGACCTGCTTGTCGCCGGCTGCGATTACAACGTTGCAGATCTGTAATCAATCGAGCAAGCCTTCGCGCCAAATGATCATTCTGAGTGATGGGGTTCCGACCTGCGACAGTGTCGACACTTCGAACACGGCCCTTTCGGAGATCACCTCTGCCAACTGGCAGCAGGTTCCGATTCATACCATCTACATCAACGATGACTCCGAAGGCATCAGCTTCATGCAGCTCCTCGCAGCCCAGAACTTCGGTACCTTCTACGTCTTCGCCAATTAAATCAGATAGAAGACTGCAAAGAAAAGCCCCGTCGCT
>JAPOLY010000161.1 GCA_029976805.1 bacterium | reverse complement strand
CTGCTATTCGATCTCACCGTAAAGAGCCTTGCGGATGCCGATGGGTACATCAAAGTTGAATTCCCGTGCTCGGGTAAAGAAGAGTCCATACAGCTTGTTGGCAGGGTCGATCCAGAAATGGGTGTTGTGATATCCGGACCAGCCAAAGCAACCGACCGGTGCCAGGCTGCCTTCCAGTTGCGGGTTGTTGAGAACAAAGACGCTGTCAGCCATGTCGTAAGCCGGGGCGATGTCGCCGAAGGCGGCCACCGTCGAAGTCGTGGTCATCCTTTGAAGGCTTTCTTCGGAGAGGAATCGCTTGCCGCGGTACATTCCGCCACCGGCGAGCATCTCGCAGAATCTCGAGTAGTCTTCCGGGCATGAGATCAGGCCTTCGCCTCCGAAGTGGGCCTGGCTTTTGGGTGAGTAGGTCAGCTCGTTGAGCAAGTCGGTGTAACCAAAAAGATCTCCGGAGTTGATGAAGAGGGGCTGGAAGAGATCGAACTGGGATTCCTCCAGAACAAAACTGGTGCGGTTCATTTCCAGCGGTGTGAAGATCAGCTCCTGAAGAGATTCGGCAAAGCTCTTGCCGGTCAAAACCTCGACCAGTCGTCCGAGGATCGCCTGGTTGATGCCGTAGAGAAAACTGGTGCCGGGGTCAAAGGCCAAAGGGCTCTCTGCAGCAGCTTCGCAAAACTGCTGAAGGTTATCGAAGCGGGTCTGGGTGGTGTGAGGATGATGGTAGGAGGGCGGGTTGGTGGTCCCCATCGGCGGCATTCCAGGCCACGGGGTGTAGTAGCCGTAGCCCGCACGATGGTTCATCAGGTGCTCGATCAGCAGTGGAGTCTTTGCCGCACGCACCGTTTCCCCTTCAGCCACAGTCAGGTTTTCAAAGCAGGGAATGTATTGGGACACCGGATCCTTCCATTGGAAGAGTCCCTGCTCATGCAGCAGATGCATGGCGACGATGGTGATGGGTTTGGACATCGACCAGATGGGGAAAAGGGTTTTATCGGTGATATCCCGATCCCCGGAACGCCCGGAGTTGGTGGTGGAGCGATAGATCTCCTGTCCATCCCTGACCACCATCAGAAAGTTGCTGCCGGTGACCTCCTCATCAATCAGGGATTCCTGATAGGCCTGCAGATCCTCCCCAAAAGAGTCGCTGAGCAAGGCACGATCAGAGGTTTGACCCCTGTCCTGAAGTGGGGCACAGGATGACAGGAGAATGAGCGAGCAAAGCAGCAGGCAGAACAGTCGGCAGGAGGAGGCCATGGGTGATTCCTTCATGAAGAGTGAACAACGTGCCCATCCGGATGCCGGATCAGGCAAGAAGTTCAGAGGCTATCACAGGATCCTGTTTTGACAAAAATCCCTGAGGGGAGGGCACCCTTCAGGAATCCCGATAGATTGGGGTGCGTGGGTCAGGAATCCTTCTCGGCTTTGGCGCGGCGCTTTTCGCGGCGGCGGTCCGCTTCTTTGAGAAGATGTTTGCGCACGCGGATGCTCTCGGGAGTGATCTCGACCAGTTCCCCTTCGACCACAAGCTCGAGAGCCTCTTCCAGCTTGAGTTTCTTGAGGGGGCGCACGCTGCTGTTGTCGTCTTTACCCGCTGCGCGGACATTGGTCAGCTTCTTGGTGCGCACCACGTTGACTTCAAGATCGTTGTCGCGGTTGTGCTCGCCGACGATCTGACCCTCGTAAACCTGCTCTCCTGGTTCGACAAAGAAAACTCCGCGATCAAAGAGGGCATCGAGACTGTAG
>JAPOLY010000021.1 GCA_029976805.1 bacterium | reverse complement strand
ACAGGGACAGGACCTGCCCGGATGGGAGGCCACCGAAGACTAGCATCGGGATCGAAATGCCGGCAAATCACGGATCGGCAAGCAGAAGCCAGACCCTTTCCAAAGAGGGATATCGGTCAAATAAGGTCGAATCAGCGAAAATTGAAAGCAGGCTGTTACCGGATTCCGGTAACAGCCTGAATGATCAAAGGTCAGACAAAAACTTCGCTTCAGTTCCCCTCGTCGAGGATCTTCTGGGCGAAGTAGCGGATCCTGGATTCGATTTCCCTGCGGTCATTGTTACCGATTCGGTTTCCAAAATTATCTTTCATGCGAATCAGGGTCTCACGCGCACTTCTGAAATCAGCCAACTGCACGTAAATCTTGTGCAACTCCCAGTAATGTTCAGGAGATTGGAATTGGATGGAAGTATTGGCCAAATGGGTTTCCATGTCACGCCGGGCCAATTTCAACCATTTCTCCGCTTCCAGCTTCGATTCAGCACGATTGCGCAGCAATTCCTCCGAAGGACGCAATCCCTCCTCTTCCAAAGGAGTGCATTTTTCATCCGCCATGGCGTAGAGAACCGTATAACCATTTGCGATTCTGTTTCTCAAGGAGAATCGCTGAAGTCGCGGGCCTGTGGAACTTCGCGCCAGTCGGACAGATTCATCCAGCAGAGCCACCGCCTCTTTGTAACTCTCTAATCCCTTGCGAAGACTCTCCTCGTCCTCAAGGTCGACAGTATCGACCACCTCCTGAACCAGGGCTGTGGCTTTGTCCTCATTACGTGTGATCGTTTTGGCGGCCTCGATTGCGTCGAAATCCTCAGTATCTCTCGCCGAGGTATTCGAAGGCGTACAACCCGCCAAAAGAGGCAGACACATAATCATCCACAGGATGACGTGGCTGGACGAGGAGATCCGCCACTGTGCGATCGCCGATACAGAAAAGGACATGGGCATTTCGCTCTCGATTTCTATCTTTGTGCAACTTTCGGGATCGGATGATTATAAGTCAAACCCTCTAAACTGTATAGGCCCCTGAATCAGTTCGAATCCCCTGATCTGCAACAGGATCAGGACGTGGGCTTGAGCCCATCGTCTTCAGGATTCCGCAAAGTGGCCAAACCGTTTTCTCGGGGTGTCACCCAATGCTCACGTTCACGATCGATAAGGACCTTGCCCGGTGGCAATCCCTTTGGCTTGCGAACAAATTTGGATTCGGTCCAGTGAACGGCCACTCCACCAGGACCTCTCCACCCGGAGCGATAAGCCGCAACATACGCGGCGTCGTCGATGCTTTCCGGAGAAGCCACTTCTCCTCTTGGAACCCGAAGTAAAACGTGTGGCCCCGGTTTTCCAGCAATGTGGAAGAAGAGATCGTTACCACGGGCTGTTCGGATACTGAGGTCGTCATTCTCTCTGGCACTTCTGCCAACCAGAATCTCCAGTCCTTCCCTGGATCGATAGCGCATGAAGGGCCGCTTCTCTTCTTTTCCTCGCCCTCGCTGACGCTGTTCCTTCGGCGCCTGTTTCTTCTTTCCATGACGCGAGCACCACCGGAGAGCCCTGTGCAACCAGTCCTCAATTTGTTCGGCGTTCAACTTCTCCTGCGATTTCAACTGTTCACTCTCGTGCTGGAGAGATTCCAATTCGTCGCACAGAATCTGGGTATCGCCGGTTCGCTCGGTCAACAATTCGATAGATCGCTTGCCCTTGCGAGCCTTGTGGAAATATCGCTCCACATTTTGAATCGGGGTTTTTTCTGCAATCAACTCGATCTCCACTTTGGGAGATCCTTCCCTGTACCAATCGTCGACCTCAATCGATGACATTCCTCTCTTGAGTTGATGGAGAACCGACTTCAGCAATTCTCCGCGATTCTGCCACCACTCCCAATCGAGGGATCGCTGAAGATCTCGCTGCAGGTTCTCCAGGCGCCGGGTCAGTACTTTTCGCTGCCGATTCAACTCCTGTTGTCCCTCGCGAATCCTGCCTTCGAGAATCAAACGCTCTTCACGATCATGAAGTTGGGGACCCAACCAATGGTGGAACGGTGTTTCACCGGTTCGCTCCTCAACAGGGATATGTTGAAACGGGTCGAAGGGCAGTGTCGGAGAAACTCCCCCTGCAATCCGGACATCTTCATTACGGGGAGCTTGAGGATATTGATAGGGTTCGCCATTCCCGATCCCCCCCCGGCCCGTGACAAAGCGAACTCTCGCCGGTTTCCCCTCGAGGACCAGGAGCCGCCCCTGACGGCCAAACAACTCCAGCAACAGATCCCGGCGATGACGTTTTTGGGGACCAAAAGCCAATCTCAGGCGCATCATTCGGTCTCCACCCGGCTGATCCACCTGATCGACAAGGGCACCGGAGAGCAGGGTTCGCAAGCGGGCTACCTTTTCCCCCGGTCGATCGGGAGCGGGGAGAGACCCCTTCAGTAAAACCATGCGTGACGTTCCGGGATGGACAGAGATCAACAGGTGCATTCGGGATGATCCGGACCCGATCACAATTCTCAGGTTGCCATGAGGAGCATCGTAGACCTTACCGATGCGTTGCCCCTCCAGAATGGAGGAGAGTTCAGAGACCAGGAGGGTGACCTCCTCCCGGCGAAGTCCAGAAGAGCGATCGCTGGAAACCATGGTGTTTGCAAATGGAGCGAAAACCGGTGAGGTGATTCACCCCACCGGTTTCTGAACCATTACTCTGCGGCGTTCCAGGAGTCGTCGATGAGGCCGTATTCCAGAATTTCACCTTCATTGAAGAAGAGTCCCAACTCACGCTCGGCGGCTTCCGGACTGTCGGAACCGTGAACAAGATTGAAACCGTTGGAAATTCCGAAATCCCCGCGGATCGTTCCCGCCTCGGCATCGCAACCGAAGGTCGCCCCCATCAACTTGCGGCAGACACTGATCGCCTTGTTGCCCTCAAGCGCCATCGCCACCACCGGTGCGGAGGTCATGAAACTGACGAGTCCGTCATAAAAGGGTTTCCCTTTGTGGTCGCCGTAGTGGGTTGCGGCCAATTCGTCGCTGATTTGCATCAGTTTCATTCCCACGACCTTCAGGCCTTTTCTTTCAAATCTTTCGAGAATTGGGCCGATGAGGCGTCTCTGGACGGCATCGGGCTTGAGTAGAATGAGCGTGCGCTCCATGGAAAACCTCCAAATAGGGGGATTTTGCCCCCGGATGTTATGCTTCTTCACGGCAGGATCCGTTCCCGCCACGGGACCGGGCCCTGATCCGGGAATCGATCCCGGAATGGTTTGCCCGTCGACGAATGGTTTCGTCCCGGTTGTGTAGATTCTCGCAAGACACAGTCCGATTTCCAGTGGATCGGACCGGTTGAAAGAGGTCATTGGCATGGAGTTCGCCAGGGAGTTCGAAAAGACGTCAGGCCCCCTCCCGCAGGTCCTGAAGGATCAATTCGGTGAATCCGGCCATCTCGCCGGAGAACTCGGCCTTTGGTTTTCCGAACCGAGTTCAGACCGGTTGCCCTGGTTCCTCGACAGTCTCGTCGAAATCTCCCATGCCGAGCGGGTCTTTTTGCTCCACAGGGATGATCTGGGAGAGTGGGAATGCCCCATCGCCCGCGATCTGGATCGTGAAAATGTCCGTCAACCGCTGACAAAGGTGCTGCTGCCCCTCGCTGAAAGAGCGTTGGAAGCGGCAGAGACATGGTCCTGTGAAGATGTCTCATCACTTCCTGACCGAGACCGCTGGGACAGGGAAAAATTGCCCCGGACCCAATCGGTCATGATCTTGCCCATCAGTTCACACTCTGTGATCTATCTTGATCATCGCTTCCAAAATCTCTCCGAAGGGACCGCTCACGATCTGATTTTCAGTATCGTGATCGCCGCCATCCGTCAGGCAGTTTCTATAGCCACGAAAAAAGGGCCCTCTTCACCATCGCCTACGCCGACTCAAAAAGTGACACCCAAAGTGCGAGAACAGAAAAACCTCCCAGAGGCGGTTCAGATCATCGGAGAGCATGCGGAGTTGCTTGCTGCACGCAAACTGATCGACAAGGTCGCACCAAGTATGGCTCCGATCCTCGTGACCGGTGAAAGTGGTACAGGAAAAGAGTTGGCTGCGCGATCAGTTCATGAACGAAGCCCGCGGGCTGAAGGTCCCTTCGTCAGTGAAAACTGTGGTGCTATTACAGAGACCCTTCTCGAAACCGAACTGTTCGGCTGTGTCAAAGGTGCCTACACAGGAGCCACAGAAGATCGTCCAGGCCTCTTTGAATTGGCCCACGGTGGCACGATTTTTCTGGATGAAATCGGTGACACCTCTCCAGGATTGCAAAAGAAGTTGCTCCGGGTCATTCAGGAAGGGGTCATTCGCCGCGTCGGTGGACAGGAATTGATCCATATCGATGTCAGGATCGTCTCTGCAACAAACCGGGATCTGGCATCAGAAGTTCAACAGGGCCGCTTCCGTGAAGACCTCTTCTACAGACTCAATGTGATCAATGTCCATTTGCCTCCCCTCCGTGAGCGAGGAAGCGACATCACCCTGATTGCCCAGCATTTCCTCAATGGACTCAATGAAGAGCGGGAAACCGGCTTTGAATTCGATGCCAAAATCGAGAAGCACCTCCTCTCTCACGACTGGCCAGGGAACATTCGTCAGCTTCAGAATGAGATTCGCAGGATCCATGCACTCGCTGGTGATCAGCTCAATGTGCAAGATTTCTCCGATCAAACTCCTCAAAGCGTGAATTCGATTTCCAGCCAGGCTGCATCAGGCCTTGATTCGGTCATCGCAGCCGGCTCGATGAAAACTTTGATCGAACAGCTGGAGAAACAGTGGATTGCAGAAGCTCTGGAGAAATTCGGTGACCGAAGGGGTGAGGTGTGTAAATCCCTGGGGCTCCCCAAGACCACCCTTTACGCAAAAATGAAGCGTTACGGTCTCGGCTCCTGAGCAACGGATAGAATCTTCTCCCAGACAGCCCCTCCACAGAGTGTTAAAAAGTTGGACACTCCGATCAAAAGCGGAACTCATCAATAACGGACCCGAAGGTCAAAGTCGTCATATCCCTCTCCTGACTCATATGAAGACCCTCTTGAGCGGGTACGCAACTTGCCACTAATACTCCTGTCTGGGATCCGCGATCCCGCCCACGCGAACGACCGATCAGGAGGCGCACCTTGAAGAAGCCGTTCCAGAAGCGAATCAAAGACTTGCTCGGCAACCTCAAAGAGAATGAGGAAGTCGGACTCTCCACCCTTCTCGAAACTCTCCCCGAAATCGAAAAGAACTCAAAGAAGTTCGCCATGGTTCAGGGACTGCTCCGGGAGATCAACGTCGAAATCGTCGACGATGTCTCCGAGGAGGAGTCTGACGACCTCGATACTGTAGAGTTCAATGAGAGAGAAGCTGTTGCTGCTGAGCAGGAACTCAAAGAGCAGATGGAAAAGGAAAACAAAGAGCGTGAAGCGGCCGCCGCTGCCAGTGGCGAAAGCGCTGAACGCATGGCTGTCAAAGCTCTGGATGATCCTATCCGCATGTACTTCTCACAAATGGCCTCGATTCCCCTGCTGACCCGTGAGGAAGAGATCCACTACGCCAAGGAAATCGAGAAGAGCCAGAAAAAGCTTTGCCGCAACATCTTCATGACCGCCCTCGGTCAGGATGAAACGCTGCAGCTTTTGGGACAGATCAACAACGGTACTCGCCTCGTCGAAAAAAGCCTTGATCTGACTCTTTCCCGCAAAGGAGATCGTCAAACCTTCTTCGATCGCCTTGAGAAGGAACTGCCGCGTATGCAGCAACTGTTCCGCTCCAACCAACTCGACGCCCTCGACCTCGAAGACTTCCCTCTTTCCGACAAGAAAGAGCGTCCGAAACTGGAGAAGCGTCTTCACAATCGGATTCTCAAGCTCGCCAGAATGCTCGAAACCTACGAACTCAAAATGAAGTACGTCGGTCGCTTTCAGAGTGAGATCGAGATTCTGGGCAAAAAGTTGGAAAAAGCCATCGTTGGCCTGCGTATCCGCAACAAGCGCGCCATCGGCAAGGAGTTCGATGACATCAACGAGGCGATTTTCGAACCTTACCCGGCTTTCCTGGAGCGTGCCCGTGAGATCAGCCTGGACTTCAAGCGTTACGAGGCTGCCAAGGGTGGTCTCTCCAGTGGAAACCTGCGCCTTGTCGTCAGCGTCGCCAAGAAATACCGTGGCCGTGGGCTCAGCTTCCTTGACCTGATCCAGGAAGGTAACACTGGCCTGATGCGTGCTTGTGAAAAGTACGACTACACCAAAGGCTACAAGTTCTCGACCTATGCCACCTGGTGGATCCGTCAGGCCATCAGCCGTGCGATCGCCGAAAAGTCACGAATGGTTCGCCTTCCGGTCTACATGTCGGAAACCATGAGCAAGCTGGGTGGCGTCAGTCGTGAGCACCTTCAGCGCACCGGCCGTCGCCCCGATCTCCATGAGATCGCCGAAGAGTTGGAAGTTCCGGCCGAAGAGTTGGAAGCGATGATTCGCCTGAGCCGGGTTCCCGTTTCTCTCTCCACCCCCATCGGACCCAACGACGAATCCACCTTTGGTGAGTTCATTGAGGACTACCGTTTCGAGAAGCCTTCCGAGGCCATCTCCGAGGAGGCCCTCAAAAGAAGAATGACTCGCGTTCTTGAGACTCTCAGCCTTCGTGAGCGTGAGGTGATCAAGCTGCGATTCGGGATCGGCAAGGATGAGACCTACACTCTGGAAGAGTTGGGCAAGAAGTTCAAAGTCACCCGCGAAAGGATTCGCCAGATCGAGATCCGGGCACTGAAAAAGTTGCGTCACCCGGTTCGCTCAAGAAATCTGGAAGGTTTCCTCGACGGTTGATCCCCGATTCAAGAGACAGGAATCGATGGCAAGCCCTGACGCGCGCCAACCCGCCGTACCGGCGGGAGTCAGGGCTTGCCTTTTTTCATCTGCCAGGTCGCTGTGACAAAATCTTCTCCATTGACACTGACGGTTCCCTCAAAGCCCAATACTTCACCCTCGACTTGAGGAATATCGGCGATTCCGGTCGAACGCACGTTCAGGTGAAGTAAACCCGGTTCAATCAACTCTGCTGAAACATTCATCGATGCAATCGAGACCAGTGAGGGAACTTCGATGGTTTGCCCCAACGGCAAGTCCGAAATCATGATGACCAAAGACAACTGCTCCATCGCACTGAAAGCGTGAGTCGAAGGAAAAGTGAATTCCTCCCGTCCCCGAAACTGCTGCTCGCGGGGACCTGCCGACACCGCTTTCTCAGCGATGGCATGCAGCCCCGGTCGCAATGCGAGAACCCGGTCAATCAACAGTCTGTCACGTTGGATCGGCAAAAGTTCTTCGAGGTCGGTCGCATCCAACTGAAGCGCACCCGGAGAAGCCTTTCGGTGCAGGCTCCAGCGATCATTCTCGGAATCTTTCACCGTTCATCCTGTCAAAAGTGGGCCTCAAAAAATGGACCCCAGTGGTGCAAGCCCTGAAAATCAGAAACATGAACCAAATCTGGCATCTTATCGGCGTTATAATGGGTAGATGTCTTATTACCGCTGTAGATCATGAAGCCAAAGAGACTAACACGAGCCTGCAACCGCTTCAGGCTGATTTCTCAGGAGCAGTTTTACGATGCTGAACAATGATATCCCAGACAAGAATCTAGATGAAAGTCACCTGAAATGCAGCTTTGGTGCACTCGAGCTCGAACTCGAGGTTCCTGCAGGGGTCTGGAACCCCACCCCCAACGGGATCCTTTTGGGTGAAACCCTTGAGCAAATGGATTTCTCAAATGAGAAAGTGCTCGAGTTGGGAACCGGTTGTGGCATTCATGCCGTGATTCTCGGACTGCGCGGGGCCAGTGAACTGGTGCTGACTGAAGTCGATGGATCTATCCTCGGACATGCTGAGAGAAACCTGCAAAAGTATGGCATCACCTGTCCTGTCGAGTTCTTGATCGCCGACTGGATCCAGGTCAATCAGAATGGTTTCGACACCATCGTCGCCAATCCTCCCTTTGCCCTTTCGAACAAAATCTATCGTCGCTATTTCATCGACACCCTGATTCTGGAATCCCATAAACTCCTGAAACCGGGTGGTCGCCTGATCTTCATCCACTCAACGATGGGCGATGTCCCACGCACGATCCGTCTTCTGGAGGAGTGTGGTCTGAGTGTCAGAATCCTCGCAGACAAGGATTTCCCTTTCCGCGATTACTACTTCGAAGATGAAGTCTACCTGAAGGAGATGGCTGCGGTTCCCGGGTCCTACACGGTCAGGGACGGCGTACGCTATGAAAGACTCGTTACCTTCGAAGCGCGAATGCCTCGCTGATCAGGGTCTGATCAGCAATCCTTCTTCGATGACCTGAGCGGCCTGCTCGATTTCCGGGGAGAGCACACGATCTCCATCGTGACCGGGCAGCACTTCCCTCAAGGCCTTGAAGCGATCTTCCAATCTCTTGCCGGACTTGAGGGGTCGACGCAAGTCCAGAGCGTCCATTGCGACCAACAGCTCTATCCCGACGACTCGCGAAGTCTGATGGGCACATTCGAGAGCTTTCTCACTGGCGTGGGTACTCATGCTGACGTGGTCTTCGGTCCCCGCAGATGTGACCATCGAATCCACTGAAGCAGGGTGAGAGAGAACCTTCATCCGCGAGACCAGAGCGGAGGCGGTCACATGGGCCATCATCCAACCGGACTGCAGGCCCTCTTCTCTGGAGAGGAATGCCGGTAATCCCCGGCTGGTATCCGGATTGACCAATTTTTCGCAGCGTCGCTCTGAAATCGACGCCAGATCGCAGAGAACGATAGCGAGCAGATCCGCGGCATGGGCTACCGGGGCTCCATGAAAGTTTCCGCCTGAGAGGATGTCGCCCTCATGGCTGAAGACGAGTGGATTGTCGGTCGAAGAATTGGCTTCCCGTTCGATGGTTTGGCCAATCCACTCGAGGGCATCCCGCACTGAACCGTGAACCTGGGGAGCACAACGGAATGAGTAGGGATCTTGAACCCGATCGCAGTTTTCATGGGACTTGAGAATCTTGCTCCCCTTGAGCAGTCGGCGAATATTTTCGGCAACGGTCGCTTGTCCAGGATGGGGTCGCACTTCATGGATTCTGGCATCGAAAGGTTGCAGTGAACCGAGAAAGCCTTCCAGACTCATCGACAATGTCAGGTCTGCGGCATCCACCAGGAACTCAGCCAGGTGACAGGCCCGAGCCAGCATCGCCACGGAAACCTGTACCCCGTTGATCAGGGACAATCCTTCCTTCGCCTCCAGACGAACCGGTTTCAGGCCCGCGCTCGCGAGTGCTCTCTTCCCGGAAATCCATTTACCGGAAACGAGCGCCTCCCCTTCACCGATGAGTACCAGTGCCAAATGGGAGAGAGGGGCCAGATCACCGCAAGCCCCCACCGATCCCTGTCGAGGAATCCTGGGCAACACATCGTGGTTGTAGAGATCGAGGAGCAACTGAATGACCTCAATGCGAATCCCACTGTTTCCGGAAACGAGGGCATTGGCCCGGAGGGCAATCGCAAGCCTGACCTCTTCCGGGGCACAGGGATCGCCGACACCTGCCGCATGGCTGCGAATCAGGTTGACCTGTAATTTCCGCAACTCCTTCTCTGAGATGCGAATGTTGCAGAAGCGGCCAAAACCGGTATTGATTCCATAACGGGGGTCCTCGCCGTGGGCAGCCCGATCGACCAATTGTGCAGAATGCCGGACTTCCCGGGCTGCACTGGAAGCGATGGTCAGAGTGACGGAACCTCGGGCGATTTTGCGCAGGTCCTCCAGAGTCAGGGAGTGGCCGTCGAGACGGATCTTGCCCTTGCGCTCCCCCACCGTCTGAACCCGGGATGCGGTCTTTTTACGTTGATTGCCCGACTTTGCCATGGACTTGTGCCTCCCGGTCACCGGAATTCTGTCATTGAAGTGTTGGAAACTAAGCCGGGAGCCGCCACTTGGCAAGCAAGACCCGGTACAGTGGAAATTCGTGGATCCATGTATAGGATGTCCCCAATCCTCCAAGATCGGAGCCCGAATGACCGCTGAGCGCGAAGAACTCCCCGTAGACATTCTTTTCGTCGGTGCAGGCCCTGCCTCACTGACTGGTGCCCTCCACCTCAAGCGTCAACTGCTCGCCATGGGTAATGACGATGTGGAAATCGCCGTCATTGAAAAAGGACAATCGATCGGTGCCCATATCCTCTCAGGAGCGGTCGTCGACCCACGCCCATTGGCAGAGTTGCTTGGAGAAGATTGGCGTGACAAGGGCGTGCCTGTGGAAGCCTGGGTGGATCAGGAAGAGGTGCGACACCTCTCCGCCGGAGGTGCCATGCGGATCCCGGTTCCGCCGATGCTCAAGAATCACGGATTTCCGGTCATCAGCCTTTCCGAAATGGTTCAGTACCTCAAAGACCAGTGTGAAGAAGCAGAAATCATGGTCTTTGAAGGATTCCCCGGAGATTCTTTCATTCGCGATGAAGAAGGCCACGTCGCCGGAGTGCGGACGATGGACAAGGGTCTCGATGAAAATGGTGAACCGGGTTCCACCTATGAGCCGGGTGCCGACATTCATGCCCGCTGCGTAGTTCTGGGTGAAGGAGTCCGCGGATCCCTGACCAAACAGCTGATCGATGAAGAAAAACTGGAAGGCCGTAATCCACAGATTTATGGAACCGGCTGCAAGGAGCTGTGGCAACTTCCCGAAGGAAGACTGCCCGCCGGTAAGGTGATTCATACGTCAGGCTGGCCTCTCGAATCTGGAGAGTACGGCGGATCGTGGATCTATGGTCTCTCCGGAAACAGGGCCTCCGTCGGATTTGTTACGGCACTCGATGCCGGACAGCCATGGACTGACCCCTGGGAGAATTTCCAGCACTGGAAAACCCACCCTTACATCGCAAAAATTCTCGAAGGCGGCGAAATCCTCAAGGCCGGCGCAAAGTGTCTTCCCGAAGGAGGATATTGGTCGAGACCACGTCCCTACGGTGATGGCTTCCTGATCATCGGAGACTCGGGATCAAACCTGAATGTCAGCCGCCTCAAGGGAGTGCACACTGCCATGAAGACAGGACTCCTCGCTGCTGAAACCCTGCTGGACGCCATCCGCAAGGATGATTTCAGTGCGGCAACCCTGCAGGGCTACGAGAAACGTTTTGACGACTCATGGCTCAAGAGCGAGTTGTATCGTGTGCGTAACTACCGTGCAGAGTTTCAGGGTCGCGGCTTCTGGGGCGGGGCTATTCGTGCAGGCATCAAGTATGTCCTGGGTGGAATCGGTGCCGAATTCGCTCCCCTCAAGGCAGACCATGATGAAATGGTGACCCTCAAGGAAGCCCGAAATGAACCTAAAGCTCCTGACTACGATGGAAAACACCTGATCGACAAGGAGACTCAGGTCTTCCACGCAGGCTCTATCCACTCTGAACATCAGCCGAGCCATTTGAAAGTTGCCGAACCGGATCTTTGTGTCAGCAAGTGCAAAGAGGAGTATGGCAATCCATGCCAGCACTTCTGTCCGGCGAATGTCTACGAAATGGTCGATGATGGGTCAGGAAGTGAGCGCTTGCAGATCAATCACTCCAACTGCGTTCACTGTAAAACCTGTGACATTCTTGATCCTTACCAGGTGATCCAGTGGACGGTCCCATCCGACGCAGGTGGGCCCAAGTATCAGGGTCTATAACCTCAAATGATCTTCACCGGTTCTTGACCGGAGAATCCCACGACCTATCATCGGGGTTGCGATGAATTTCATTGCACCTTCAATGACGAAAAGGGGTAGCGTGTCCGAGATGGATGATGGCTTTATCGATCAGGGAGAAGACCGCATTCGGGATCTGATCCATGACTGGAATCTTGTCGACAGTGGTGAAAAAAGAACCACCCCTGTGGAGTTCGATGACGAGACTCTCCGAGATGGACTTCAATCTCCCTCCGTCGTCGACCCGCCTATCGAGGAAAAATTTGAAATCCTCCGACTGATGGACAAGCTGGGCATTCACACCGCCAATGTCGGACTCCCCGGAGCTGGTCCTCGGGCAGTTGAGGATGTCACCCGACTGTGCCAACTGATCGTCGATGAGAATCTCTCCATTACGCCCAATTGCGCCGCCCGCACCCATGAGAACGATATTCGTGCGGTCGCCGAGATCAGCCAGAAGGTCGGGATTCCCATCGAGTGCTGTACCTTCATTGGCTCGAGCCCCATTCGTCAATACACCGAGGATTGGACTCTCGAGCGAATGCTGGAGCACACCCGCTTCGCCTCGGATTTCTGTCGCCGTGAAAACATCCCACAGATGTACGTGACCGAGGACACCACCCGTGCCACTCCCGACACCCTTCGAGCTCTCTACAGCACCGCGATTGAGCATGGTGCCCAGCGGGCTTGCGTCTGTGACACCGTCGGCCATGCCACCCCACCAGGAGTGAAAGCGCTGATCGGTTTCATCAGGGAAGTCGTCAAGGAAACAGGTGTCGAGGGGATCAAGATCGATTGGCATGGCCACAGAGACAGGGATCTCGATGTGGCCAATTCCATCGCAGCTTATGAAGCAGGCGCAGACCGCATCCATGCGGCAGCTCTGGGTATCGGAGAGCGCAGTGGAAACACCTCCATGGACCTGCTTCTGGTCAATCTCAAACTGCTGGGTGCCATCGACAATGACCTGACCCATTTGCCGGATTACGTCAATGCGGTCAGCGAAGGTTGTCACGTACCCATTCCTCGCAACTACCCTGTGTTTGGCAGTGATGCCTTTGAAACTGCCACCGGCGTCCACGCTGCGGCAGTCATCAAGGCTTTCCGCAAGAATGACACCTGGCTGGCCAATCGTGTCTACTCTGGAGTTCCCGCGGATGAATTTGGACTCGCGCAGAAGATCAGCATCGGCCCCATGAGCGGAAAGTCGAATGTGATCTTTTGGCTTGAACAGAGGCATATCGAACCCACTGAGGAACTCGTGACCCGAATCTTCGATTCTGCCAAGAAAGCGGACCGACTTCTCTCCGACGAAGAACTTCTGGAGATGACCCGCTAGGATTCTTGCGGCTGCGGCGAGTACACCGGCTTCAGGGCCCCGATCAACTCGGGGTCCCCGCCCCTGTTCCAGACCACCTTGCTACCGGCCTCCGCATCGCTACCGGCCTCTGCATCGCTACCGGCCTCTGCATCGCTACCGGCATCCGCATCGCTACCGGCATCCGCATCTTTGAGAAACTTGTATCGCAACGATGCAATGGCAGCCCAGCCCGTTGGGGTGGGAGTCACCGAAGTGATTTTCCCAATCGGCTTTTCGCCGCCGTCAACGGGCCACAAGTCATCTCCGACTGCAGGTCCTGTCGATTCCATATCCGCCGTAAAATCGAGGCGACGAATCTCTCTATTCACGTGACCATAGGTCCTGATTCTGGCCAGCACTTCCTGCCCTGCGTAACAGCCCTTGTCATAGGCAACGGCATCTCCAAGGCCGACCTCGGGGGGCAAGGTTCGCTCCCCCATCTCTGCTCCCGACTTGGGCATCCCCAGAAGAATGCGCCCCTCTTCACGAAGCTTTTCAGTCGCAACCTCACCCATCTCTGCCAACGAAGAAGCCAGTGCTTCCCCGTGATCCGCGGTCACCAGCAGATCGTATCCCTGGGGATGGAATCGTGGTCTGAACACCAATAATGCCTCGTCAGTGGGTGTGGTCGCCAAAAATGCGCCTGTCCCCGCATAACCCAATTCAAGCATCCGCTGGGGGGCTCCGGCACCATGAAGGTGAAGCCAAATGTGGGAGTCGGTTTCGATCTCCACATCTTCCAGAATCACCATCGACTCAAGCCGTGATTTGAGAGCCGTCGATTCCTGCTCTCCGGTCACCAATAGAAATCCGTCGTTCCACTGCAACAGGTCAAAGACCGCCTGAATACGGCCCTTTCCATCGAGGAGGGTTCCCCGACTTCCCTGCTCCGGGGATATCCTTGCAAGATCACAGGAAACCATCCTCTGCAGATAGTCCCTGCTGTCACTCCCGTGGACATAAAGAATCACCAGAGAGCGATCCGCTCCCTGGTGATACACAGTGCTTTCGGTGTTCAAGTCGATCACACGGCTCCTAGAGTTGACGCAAGGCTTCGATGACCCGGTCTCCCCACTCAGAGGTGGAAATCCCGCTGGAAGCACTGACAGAGGTAACGTCTTCCGAGCTGAGCACCTTCTCGATGGCCTGTTCGATCTTGGCCGCGGAAGATGATTGCCCCAACTCATCCAGCATCATGTAAACCGCAGCAATCGCAGCGATGGGACAAGAGACATTCTGTCCCTTGTACTTCGGTGCCGATCCGTGAATCGGCTCAAAGAGTGAGACTTTTCCAGGGTTGATGTTGCCGCTGGCGGCGACACCCATTCCACCCTGAAGAACCGCTCCAAGATCGGTGATGATGTCTCCAAAAAGGTTGGTGGTGACCACCGTGTCAAAACTTTCCGGATTCTTCACCATCCACATGCATGCAGCGTCGACGTATGCGTGCTCACGCTCAATATCCGGATACTCTTCGCCAACCTCGGCAAAAATGCGGGTCCAGATATCCTGAGCACGGATGGCGTTGGCTTTATCAACCAGCAACAGCTTCTTTTGGCGATCCCTCTTTCGCGCAGTTTCGAAAGCGTAACGGATCACTCTCTCAACACCCTGCCGGGTGTAGACCATTTGCTGCATCGCCACCTCGTTGTCGGTTCCCTTCTTGAGAATTCCACCGATACCTGCGTAGGCGTCCTCGGTGTTTTCACGAACCACAACAAAGTCGATATCACGTGCGGTCTTGCCCTTGAGCGGACAAAACTTCTCGGCCATCAGGCGAATTGGACGCAGATTCACGTACAGGTCGAGACCGAATCTCAACCCCGCGATCACCGCTCTTTCTACCAGACCGACCTCTACACGGGGATCTCCGATCGCCCCCAGGTAGACGGCATCCATGCCGCGGACTTCTTCCAACACGTCATCGGGCAACAGCTCGCCGGTAGCGAGGTAATGCTCACTGCCGTGAGGGAAATGTTTGCAATCAACAGTGAATCCTGCGAGTTCCGCCGTCACATCAAGGACCCGAAGTGCCTCTTGGGTCACTTCAGGGCCGATTCCGTCGCCGGCGAAAACTGCAATCTTGTAATTATTTGTCACGAATACTCCTCGTTAGTTCGATCAGGCTTCGACGAGGACAGCGATTCCCTGTCCTCCTCCGATACACGCACTCGCAACTCCAAGGCCACCTCCACGACGACGAAGTTCGTGAATGGCGGTCAGGATCAAGCGGGTTCCGGTCATGCCAAGGGGATGCCCCAAAGCCACCGCACCACCGTTGACATTGCAACGGTCACGATCGAGTCCCAGATCTTTCTCCACTGCAAGGTACTGGGCGGAGAAGGCTTCATTGATTTCAAAGATTTCGATATCGCTGATGGAGAGCCCCTGAGCATCGAGAAGGCCACGAATCGCCGGAGCAGGGCCGATTCCCATGATCGACGGGTCGACTCCCACCACATGCCAGCCGCGAATCGTTCCGAGAACTTCGCGGCCTTCTGCTGCGGGTGCGCCCTCAGCAGCGAGAACCAGTGCAGCAGCACCGTCAACGATGCCACTGGCGTTTCCTGCAGTCACCGTTCCGTCTTTTCCGAAAGCGGGGCGCAGTTTGGCCAACTTCTCGTGGGTAGTATCCGGCTTGATGTGATCATCGCGGAAGACTTCGATTTCTTCGCGACGACGCTTGACCGTCACCGGGAACATCTCGTCATTGAAGAGGCCCTTCTCTTGGGCTGCACGAGCACGGGAGATGGAAGTGATCGCAAACTCATCCTGCTCTTCACGACTGATGCTGTGCTGAGTCGCCAATTTCTCGGCGGTTTGGGCCATGAACAATCCGCAGAACGGATCCATCAGTGAAGCCATCAGCAAATCCTCAAGCTTGCCCTGTCCAAGAGGGAATCCCTCTCTGGCACCACGAATGACGTGTGGACACTGGGACATGTTCTCCATGCCGCCTGCGACCACCACCTTCGCTTCGTCCAGCAAGATGTGCTGTGCACCTGTCACGACAGCCTGAAGGCCAGATCCGCACAGGCGATTGACCGTCAGTGCCGGAGTTTCAATGGGGAGATCTGCGCGAAGTGCCACATGACGGGCGCCATAGAGTGCATCCGCACTGGTCTGCATGACATTTCCCATGACGACATGGTCCACCGCTGCAGGATCCACTTCACTGCGTCGAAGTGCTTCTTTGGTAGCCATCGCCCCCAGTTCAATCGCACTGAGGTCCTTGAAAAGGCCAAAGCCGGGAGTTCCGACATACTCGGCCATCGCTGTTCTTGCACCGCCGAGGACCTGAATTTTCTGGTTCATATTCTGTTCCTTTGCTGATCACCCGACGGTTGTTCCGACAGGATCAGTTTGTGATTCAAATCGATTCAGCGCCCCTTGAATTCAGGGCTGCGTTTTTCGAGGAATGCGTTCATTCCCTCTTTCATATCTTCCGTCGCACTGGTCAAACCAAACAGGTCTGCCTCGATAGCCAAGCCCTCTTCCAGGTTGCATTCGCCACCCCGAATCACCGCCTCGATGGCGAAACCGAGTGCCTTCGGTCCGCGCTGGGCGATGGTCTCTGCCACAGCCATGACTCCTGCAGACAACTCATCAGGATCGAACACACCGTTGACGAGCCCCATGGCGTGGGCTTTATCTGCACTGACAAACTCTCCGGAGAGAATCATCTCCAGTGCACGGCCACGCCCCACTACTCTCTGGAGTCTCTGGGTGCCGCCGTATCCAGGAATGATTCCAAGGGTGACCTCAGGCAATCCCAGTTTGGCTTTGGCGGAGGCGTAACGAAGGTGACATGCCAGAGCCAACTCACACCCACCACCCAGTGCAAATCCATTGATCATGGCGATGACCGGTTTTCCGCAACCTTCGATGGCTGCGAGGGCAGATTGCCCCTGCAATGCCCTGTTTCGGGCTTCCAGAGAATCCTGCTGGGCCAGTTCCTGAATATCTGCTCCAGCAACAAATGCCTTCTCACCTGCTCCGGTCAAGATGACGACCTTGATCGATTCATCAGCGGCGATCTCATCGAACACATCGTGGATCATGCCAATCGTTGCATCATCGAGGGCGTTAAGTTGCTTTTGGCGGTCGATGGTGACCGTTGCGATCCCCGACTCTCCCCGGGTCAAATTCACTGGGCTCATGACTCTTCCTGATTCCTTCAGCTTTGGCTACTTGGGAGCGAACTTTTCGAAGGTGTAATCCCGGTCCCTTTTGTTTCGAACCGTGATCCTCTTGATCTTGCTGCCTTCTGACAGACGCATCGCACTCTTCTGTCCGCTGATGATTTCTCCAAAAACGGTATAGGTACCATTCAGGTAGGAAAGATTATCAAGAGCGATCAAAAACTGTGAACTCGCTGAATTGGGCCGCGTGTGGTGACGGGCCATCACCAGCGAGTAAATTTTTGCGGGTCTTTTGGCGCTGGGTTCGTCCCTGATCGTATAATCCAGAACTCCAGCACTGGTGCCGTCTGGACTACCGCCCTGAACAAACCCTTTACTGCTTCCCGTCTGTACTCTGCGGTGAAAATTCTTGCCGTCGTAGAAGCCGTTCTCGACCAGGTGAATGAAATGGGCCACCGTATTGGGGGCTTCATCCTCATAAAGCCTGATCAGGAAACTGCCGTTATCCGTTTCCATGAAAACGGTGGGCAGCGGCTTCAGGGCCACGGGTGTCGGCTTCTGTTCTTTCTGAACGGGAGCGGGCTTTTGAAGAGTCGGCTCGACAGGCTTCGGATTTTTTGCGGATACTCCCGAAGGATTCAGGGAAACACCCGGCTTTTCGCCAGTCTGGCCTTGATCAATTTCCGGATCGACTTTCTTTTTGGCAGGGGCAACAGCGCCTTCCTGAATCGATTTGGCCGTGCGCTCCGGAAGCAATGATTCGGGCCAGGCAAGAGCCAAAGTTATCTGAGAATCCTGCTGAGCACGCTTGCGTCCTTCGATGCGCTTGATCGGATCGCCTTCTTCCAGGACTATTCTGCCGATTTTCATACCGCCGTTGAACTGCCGGGCAGAGCCATCGAGAACGATTCCAAAACGTTTGCCATAACCGATCGTTCCATTTGAAAGTTTGGTCGGAAGAGCAACAAAGTCTCCCCGTGTAAGTCCTTCCAACGACTTGCTGCGATCGACAGGCTTGTCGGCGGGAACCCCCGTCGCACTGCCCCGATCAACGAGCCCGAAGAAGATTCCCTGACCTGGGATTACTTCCAGTGCCACCCTGTCCCATTTTGCCTCGCGGACATCGTTGATGATCCAATCTCGCAGAGGGGAGTATGACTGGGGATCGATTTCGACCCATGTGCGCCCACTGGCGAAGAGACAAAGAAACCAGCGATCTCCCGTCTTGACCAGTGGCAGTTGATTGAAGTTGGCCTCATCGCTGCGGTAGAACCTCCAGCGAGACCGGGCCTTCTCCGGGTCGTCGATAAATGACCCGTTCACTTTTAACTCCTCGAGGCGATTGAAGAGAATGTCACCACGCCAGATCACACGGACGATGGGCCACATCTCCTCAAAACCGAGATAATCCTTGAGGGAGTAACTGCGTTGGATTTTTCCACCGGCGGGGATCATTTCATTGCGGAATTCGATCTTCGTCACGTCCCCGGGATAAACGACCGGGACATTCATGCGTCCAAACTGGTACCTGACGACCATACCCAATGGCCAGAGTTTGGGATCGAGAACCTGAAGCTCACCATCCGTCCTGTTGGTCACACGAATCGTGAACTGAATATCGTCTCCCGGTGAATAGGTTCTGTCTGAAAAACTGACTTCCCATCCCAGGTCGTCATTTCGATCCGCCATCGGATCGACTGGAATCGGCTTTTTGGCGGCATCTGACTCTGTCTCATCTGCAGGCCCCGCCTCCGGTTTTACCGGCGGAGTATCCTTCGGCTGATCGACTGGCGGCTTCGGCTTCTCCGCACCGCGGATCTCGACAAACTGGATAACGTGCCAGCCATAACGGGTCTTGCAGGTGGCAAATCCACCCACTTCAGGAATGTCGAAGGCCGCTCGGGAAAACTCCGGCTCCATCTGGCCAGGGGAAACCCAGTCCAGATCACCCCCCAGAATCTTGGTGCCCACATCGAGAGAATAACGGCGAGCCATAGCCTTGAAGTCGGTACCGGCTTTGGCAGCAGCCAACAACTTGTTGGCAACATTCTCATTGGCGACAAGGATGTGACGCAGTTTTCTCTGCTCCTGCGCCTCCAGCGATGGAGAACCGGAACCGAAGAACAACAATGAAGTCAGGGCCAAAAGGACCCAGCTTCTGAAACTCCAGCCAGCATTTCTTGACTGGGTCACTTCCACGCAATTACGAATCATTTCTCTCCTGCCTGCCCCTGTCCTTGAAAGGAGGGTGCGGAATTACGAAAAATCGAGGGTCATCCCCTGTGTCGCCAACAGCCTGAATCACCCCGTGTCAGCGGGGATTTCTGCGACGAGCCCGGGAATCGGGATTGTGGATCGTTTCACTAAATCCGATTCCCCGGTGGACTTCCGGGATTCTGTGCAAGATAACACGGAAGGCAGAAACTGAGAAGCGTATCCGAAGGACCAGAAAGGCCGATAGATTGATTTCCAAGGCACGTAGAGCCGAATTCGCACTCTTTCTGGTGGTCGTGGTCTGGGGAGCAACTTTTGTCTCGGTTCAGAAGGCCATCGGGGAAATCCCGGTTCACTCCTTTCATGTGCTGCGCTTCGGAGTCGCCAGTCTCATCCTTCTGCCTTTGCTACTCCTTCGGAGAATGCGCCGGAACCAGCCGTCAAAGAGTGATCCACGCATTCTGTGGAAGGCCGGATTGCTGACAGGTCTCTCACTCTGGCTGGGGTACACCTGCCAGACGACCGGCCTCCTCTACACCACCCCTGCCCACTCCGGTTTTCTGACGGGACTTTCGGTCGTGGTCGTCCCCCCACTGGCATTACTGTTTCTCAAGGAAAAAATGAACCGGGGAGTGATCACCGGAGTCCTTCTCGCTGCTTCGGGCCTGGGGCTGATGACTTTTGGAGGTGAAGCACAACTGGCGGACCCTCCGGCCAACCTCGACATCGTTCGCGGTGACACGATCTCCTTTGGCTGCACCATCGCTTTCGCATTTCAGATCATCTTCAAGGCACGCTATGCCTCGAAACTCTCTGCTCTGGCGTTGACGACAGTAGAGATCGGCACCGTCTTCGTTCTGTCTGTGATCGCGGCACTGACACTTGAAGAGATCCCTGATTACTCAGATTTATCGATGACGGTATGGGGTGCGGTCGCCCTGACCGGAGTTTTGGCCACGGCTGCAGCATTTCTGATTCAGACCTGGGCCCAGAAATCGACGACCGCTGTCAGTACGGCGGTGGTCTTCGCCATGGAGCCGGTCATGGCAGCTCTCTTCTCCTGGTGGCTGATCGGAGAACTCCTCAGCTGGACCGCTGCTTCCGGTGGCATGCTGATGATCGCAGGCATGTTAGTGGCCGAACTGGGATTACCCGGCCAAAAAAAACCTGACACAGCGGCCTAGGGCTTCTCCGGGATCCTGATTTGCTCGACCATCTCAACCACCTCGTCCGGGGGATCTGCAGTGAGACTGCGAACGATTCCGGCCACCATGAAGTTGAAGCACATTCCGACTGAGCCAATCCCCTTCGGTGAGATACCCCACCACCAGTTCTCTGGATTGTCCAGTTCCGGATGGAGGAAACGGAAGTAGACGATGTAGCCGGCAGTGAAAACCAATCCGACCACCATGCCAGCGATCGCTCCTTCGCGATTCATCCTTTTGGTGAAGATCCCCATGAAAATTGCCGGGAAGAAACTGGCTGCTGCAAGGCCAAAGGCAAATGCGACCACTTCACCGACAAAACCGGGCGGGTTGATTCCCAAATAACCGGCGAAACAGACTGCCACACCTGCAGCGATACGCGCAGCCATCAATTCCTGTCGATCGGAGAGGTCGGGCTTGAGCCACTTGCGTAAAAGATCATGGGAGAATGAGGTCGAAACGACCAGCAATAGTCCTGCTGCAGTGGAGAGTGCCGCAGCAAGACCTCCTGCAGCCACCAATCCGATCACCCAATTGGGCAAGCCGGCGATCTCCGGATTGGCAAGCACCATGATATCCCGATCGATGGTTAACTCGTTGCGGATCGGTTGGCCCTCACCATCGACAGCAGCGGCCCCCACGTATTGAACCAATCCATCACCATTGTGATCCTCATGTCGAATCAGCCCTGTCCCTTCCCAGGCTTTGAACCACTCCGGCATGCTCTCATGGGATTGGAACTGACCCTCCGTGTAGACCGTGTCGATCAAATTGGTTCGGGCAAAGACTGCAACAGCCGGAGCTGTCGTGTAAAGGATCGCGATGAAGAGCAAAGCCCAGCCTGCAGAGGTCCTTGCATCACGGACCCGAGGAACTGTGTAGAAGCGAATAATCACATGGGGCAAGCCTGCTGTTCCCGCCATCAGTGCAAAGGTAATGGCAATAAGGTTGAGCGTATTCCCGCCCCCCCGGGTGTAGGAGGAGAACCCTAATTCTTCATGTAATCCATTCAACCGTTGCAACAGGGAGGTCCCTTGCCCCGGGGAATCCATACCGAAACCGATCTGTGGAATCGCCCAATCAGCCACATGGATGGAAATGAAGATCGCCGGAACCATGAATGCGAAAATCAAAACACAGTACTGCGCCACCTGAGTATAGGTGATTCCCTTCATGCCACCCAACACGGCATACATGAAGACGATGGCCATACCGATCATGACACCGCTGGTGATATCCACTTCCAGAAAACGGCTGAAGACCAGACCTACACCTCTCATTTGTCCAGCAACATAGGTGAAGGAAACGAAGATGGCACAAACGACTGCCACCACTCGGGCTGTTTGCGAGTAGTACCTCTCACCGATGAAATCAGGAACCGTGAATTTTCCAAACTTTCTCAAGTAGGGAGCCAACAAGAGGGCGAGGAGGACATACCCACCGGTCCAACCCATCAAATAGACGGACCCATCAAATCCTGAGAAAGAGATCAATCCCGCCATCGAGATAAAGGAAGCCGCACTCATCCAGTCCGCTGCAGTCGCCATTCCGTTGGCGAGTGGTGGCACATGTCCACCGGCAACATAAAACTCGCCAGTGCTGTTCGCCCGTGATTTCAGGGCGATCACGATGTAGAGCAGAAACGAAGCACCGACCAGGATTGCAGTCCACTGCTGGATCTCCATCACTCGTCTCCATTCGAGAAGTACTCGTCATCGAGCTTGTTCATGCGCCATGCATAGACCCAAATCAGAATCACAAATGTGAAGATGGAGCCCTGTTGAGCAAACCAGAAACCCAGAGGAGTACCAGGAAGGGGCGCCAATATGCCATGGAGAGAATCGGCAAATGCCAATCCAAGACCAAATGAGACAAAGGCCCATATGAAGAGCAGTATGGCGATCAACTGCAGATTTTTACGCCAATAGAGGCGGTGATCCTCCGACACATTTTGTTGATCGTCCGGTTGATCACCCTTTGATTCAGCAGCCATGTCTTCCCCCCGATCCCTTCAAACCATCATGGAAGATGGAAATTAGGGGTCAAGAGACTAAACTCTTGGACGAACCCTTTGAAGAATCGCCAGCGGAGGAAAGGTCCACCGATGCAGATTACCCTCCTTGCCCTGATTTCCGCACTCGCTCTCTGGTGGGGATATCGCTTCTACGGCAAATGGATCTCCACCCGTGTATTTGGCCTCGGTGAGTTTGAAGATCATGCTCTTCCCAGTAACCAACAGGCAAATGGCATCGATTTCGTTCCTACAAAGCGATCGATTCTCTTTGGTCACCATTATGTCACCATCGCCGGTGCGGGTCCGATCGTAGGGCCCGCGGTGGCAGTGACCTGGGGTTGGCTCCCCGCATTGCTATGGGTCGTTTTTGGATCAATTTTCATCGGCGCCGTTCATGATCTGGGATCCCTGGTACTTTCTGCTCGCAATCAGGGGCGCAGTATCGGTGACCTCTGCGCCGAAATCCTGTCCCCACGCGTCAGGACTATTTTTCTGATCTTCATCATGCTTGCACTGTGGGTGGTACTGGCTGTTTTTGCCTTTGTCATAGCCAGTCTTTTCGCAGCTCATCCCGAAAGCATTCTCGCGGTATGGATCGAAATTCCGCTGGCCCTGCTCGTCGGTTGGAAATTGCTTCGGGGTGGATCGATGTTGATCTGGGGCGGATTGGCGTTGATCACCATGTATCTGTGCATCGGGATCGGTTCTCACGAATCGGTTCGCCCTCTGCTGGCATTCGAATGGGGCAACTCTCCGCTGGGAGAGACTCTCAAGGAAAATTCACGCCTCTTTTGGCTCTTCGTTCTCTTCATCTATGCATGGATCGCCAGCAGCATGCCGGTGCAGAAACTCTTGCAACCCCGGGATGCCATCAATTCCCATCAGTTGTTCGCCGCCATCGGTGCTCTGCTCGTCGGCATGGTTGTCGCCACAGTATCTGGCAGCTCTGATCTGGAGATTGTCGCTCCTGCCATCAATCAGACCCTTCCCTCAGAGGCTCCCCCGCTCTTTCCCTTCCTCTTTATCACCATCGCGTGCGGTGCCATCAGCGGTTTTCATTGCATGGTGGCGAGCGGAACTACTTCCAAGCAGCTCGAATCTGAAAGCCACGCACGCAGCATCGGATACGGGGCGATGATTCTGGAGGGAGGCCTCGCGGTCATCGTCATCCTCTGTTGTGTTTCTGCTGCAGGCTTTGCTGACCAAGCCGCATGGACAGCAAAGTACTCCTCTAATTGGGTCGGCTCCGATTCTCTGATCGTTCGACTCGACGGGTTCATATATGGCGGTGCCCGGTTCATTCAGGAAGCGGTCCCCTTTCTGGCCATCGAGTTTCTCGCCTCAGTAGTAACCGTTGTCATCATTTCATTTGCGGCGACCACCATGGACAGCGCCACCCGGATTCAACGCTATGTACTGGAGGAGCTTGGGCGCAGCAGTGGCCTCAGGATTCTCGAGAATCGCCATGTCGCCGCAGCAACGGCAGTCATCTCCGCAGGTGCCTTGGCACTTCTGGCCGGAGAAGGAGGAACGGGCGGACTCGTGCTTTGGCCCATCTTCGGTGTGACCAATCAACTGCTTGCTTCATTGACTCTGGTCGTCTTGACCACCTGGCAATCCCGACGGGGGCGACCGGTATTGCCGACCCTGATTCCTCTGGTCGCATTGACTTTTATCGTCGGCTGGGCGGCAACAGTGAAAATGGCTGAGCTGCTGAGTGGGGATTCGATCCCATGGCATCAGGTCGGAGTCCTTGGATTGGGAATCATCTTGCAGGCCTGGATGCTTACCGAGGGATTGCTCGCCCTCAAAGGAAAGGAATCCATCCACGGCAGCGTCAACGAACTCGGTGTGGTTCAGCGAGTGGGTAAAGACTGATTGCAATCAGAATGAGCAGAAGCCCCGATGCTTCTTGTAGTAATCCTGGTGGTAATCCTCGGCGATCCAAAAGCGTGGAGCGGTGTCGATCACCTGTGTGACGATCGGCCTTCCTCCATAGGCTTTTTTCTCCTCAAGATTCCTGATTTGCGCACGCACCTCTTCTGATTCTGATTCCGAGTGGCTGAAGACCACTGATCGATACTGGGTTCCCCGATTGGGACCCTGCTGATTCGGAGTGGTCGGGTCATGAAGTGCGAAAAACAGGGCAACCAGCTTGGCATAACTGACTTCGGCAGGGTCGTATTTGACTTCGACCGTTTCAGCATGACCGGTATCCCCTGAGCAAACCTGTTCGTAGGTCGGGTTGTCCTGATGTCCTCCCATGTAACCGGAGACGGCGTCGACGACACCATCGAGGGCCGCAAAGCGATCCTCCACTCCCCAGAATCAGCCCCCACCGAAGTAGGCGCTTGCCAATCCCTGCTCCGGGTTTTCGGGTGAATCAGGCATGAGAGGGATCTCCTTGTCCAGAGTGAGAAACTCAAGAGAAGCAGAGTTCAGGCAGTGACGAACTCCGGTAGGCGGCGGCCCATCAGGGAAAACATGACCCAGATGGGCATCACAACGTGCGCAGCAAATTTCAACCCGGATCATTCCATGGGATTCATCGGATTTCTCCGCAACATGTTCCCTGTCAAAGGTGTCGAAGAAAGAGGGCCAACCCGTTCCCGAATCAAACTTGTGCTCAGAGCGGAATAATGGCAGAGAGCACACGACACAGCAGTAGATACCGGCTTCCTTCTCACCGAGAAAACCACCACAGAAAGGAGCTTCCGTACCGGATTTCTGGGTCACGTGGTGCTGCTCTGGAGTCAGGGCCCCGACTCGGGCCTGAAGTACCTCAGCCGGAAGCGGATCCAGAGGGAAACCACTGGCTGAAATTCTTCGGGTGTCGCTCATTTCGGCTCCTTCAAATGAAATTAACCAGTTCCATGGTACCCTTTGAAAATCAGTTGCCCAAGGACAGCGAACTGCTTTGGGCAATGGAAGCACAGAAATTCAGGTTGGGAACGATGGAACTCACTTCTTCCGAATTCAGCGCTCGCTTCATTGCCGCTCTGGGGCCCTTTGCCCCCGGCTTTGCCAGAGAAGCTCTTGCCCTTCACGCATGGCGAGTACGCGAACGCAATGAAGTGATGAACCTGACCCGTATCACCGAGCCTGAGGAGATGGCGATTCGTCATGCCGCTGATTCATTGGCCGCATTGCCACTCTTGGCGGAGGGAGGCGAAACCCTCTTCAAGCACGTTCTCGATCTCGGAACGGGCGCGGGATATCCGGGCCTATCCATCGCCCTCGCCTGCCCTCACCTGAAAGTTACTCTCCTCGATTCTCGAAAAAAGAAGATCGAGTTTCTACAGGAACTCGTCGATGAACTGGGCCTCTCAGACCGGGTCCAGTGTGTATGGAGTCGTTTTGAAGATTGGATCCGTACCCATCGCAAAGAGGTGGATCTGGTAACGGCTCGGGCGGTCGGCCCCGTCGAGAGACTCCTGGAATGGTGCACTCACAACTACTATGGACCGTTACTCTTGTGGAAAGGCCCCGCCGCCAACGAAGAACTGGCTGCGGTCGACGGACTGATGTGGAAACGCAAATTATTTGTTGCGCTGGACGAGCCGTATCAGATTCCGGGAGACGAGGCGATTCGCCGATTGATCCTCATCGACAACCAGAAGAGTTGAGGCGATTAATCGAGTTTACGAAATTCAGCTTCCGTGCCAGGCGACTCTTGAGGGTTCGGTCCCCCCGGCTGCGCGAACGAGCCCAGTAGCATCATTACTCCCGAGAAAACCAGCATACCGGCCAGTGCATATTGGATGATGTCCGGGAATTCGAAGATCACCATTCCTGAAATGATCAAAAGCACTCCGAAAATCCTTCTTGGAAATCTGAAGATCATCGGTCTCCCTCTTTTTCGTCTCTTGTGTAGATCCCAAGGATGTCAGGAAAGCACTTCGATTTCCAGTGCGAGTCCCATTCCGCCGCTGATGCAGAGAGATGCCAGGCCTTTTCCACCACCCTGCCTGTGCAAGCCATGCACCAGAGTCGTCAGAATTCTCGCTCCCGTGGCACCGATAGGATGGCCCAAGGCGATGGCCCCTCCCAAGGGATTCAGCTTTTCCCGGTCGATGTCTAGTTCGCGCAAACAAGCGAGAACCTGGGCCGCAAAGGCCTCATTGATCTCGACGGCAGCGTAGTCAGAAATTGCTCCGCCAGTCTTTTCCAACAGGGCATGGATCGCCGGAACAGGTCCCATTCCCATCCGGTGAGGTTCGACTCCACCACGAGCAGACGCACCAAGGACTGCGAGGATCGGCCAGCCCTCTGCCTTTGCCAGATCTTCATTGGCGATGACCAATGCACAGGCTCCATCGGTAATACCCGATGAATTTCCGGCGTGGACCGTTCCTTCTTTTTTGAAGACGGGCTTCAGCTTGGCCATCGATTCGAGATTGGCTCCATCGCGGGGGTGTTCATCTATTGCGACCACCGTGGAACCTTTACGGCCCGGGATTTCCACAGCAGCGATTTCTTTCTCAAAATATCCCGCTTCGCGGGCACGCTCGCACCGTTGCTGGGTCTCGACGGCATAGGCGTCCTGCTCTTCACGAGAAATGGAATACTCCTCGGCGAGATTCTCTGCTGTTGCACCCATCAGTTGATCTGCCATGGGACAGTGGAAGCCATCCCGATACATGCCATCGACCAACTCACCCTGACCCAGCTTGTAGCCTTTGCGGGCGCCCAGCATGTAGAAGGGCAACTGGGACATGCTCTCGGTCCCACCGGCGACCACCACTTCAAACTCACCGCGTTCGATAGCATCCCGCGCCTCGATGACGGACAGCAAACCGGAACCGCAGGCCATGTTGACCGTGACAGCGGTGCTCGTGACCGGAATCCCGGAGCGAACCGCGATCTGCCGAGCCACATTGGGGCCACCCCCCGCCTGACGTCCACAGCCAAAACGGAGCTCCCCGACACGATCAGCAGACACTCCTGCCCGTTCCAGTGCCGGTTTGACCGCAGCCACACCCAGATCGGCAGGACTCAGTTCGGAAAGTCCGCCCAGAAACTTGCCGATCGGCGTCCTCACTGCAGAACAGATGACTGCGCGACTCATGAGCGCACCCCCGCCATGGAACGGGCGACGAGGATCTTTTGCAGATCTTCACCGCCACCGAAGGGAACCAGTGCCTGTACATCCCGATAGGCTCTCTCAACCGGGTATTCACGGCTGTATCCATTGCCGCCAAGGATCTGCACCGCATCCCGTGTGGCCTTGTAGGAGGCCTGCTTGGCAGCGAGGTTCGCCATCGACACTTCCCGCCCCGCAGATTTGCCGGCATCGATCAACCCTGCGGCACGCCAAAGCAACAGACGTGCTCCCTCGACAGCGGTCGCGGCTTCCGCATGCATCGCCCTTATCGCACCAAATCGATCGATGGAACGGCCAAAGGCTTTTCGCTGGGAGGAATATTCGAGGGCATGGGCGATGGCTCCCCGAGCCACACCCAGACTGACGGCAGCGGCACCAAGTCGAGCGGTATCAATCACCTTGGTGATGGCAGACCAGCCCGCACTGCTTCCCTTGAGGTGCTGATCCGCTGACATCATGACGCCATTCAGATTCATGTTGCAGAATCCGGCTCCACGCAAGCCCAACAAATCTTCCATGGGCTCTCGCTCGCAGCCATCGACCCCGGGATCGATCACAAATGCACCCAGATCTTCCAGATTGTCTTCACCGCGACGGGCGATGACGGTCGTCAATCCCGCCATCATGCCACCCATGATCCAGGTCTTGCGTCCATGAATCACAAATCCATCTCCCTCGGCGCCTGCGGAGGCATCGATGGCCGAGGCATCCGATTCCGCCTCTCGCTCAGCGAGAGCAAAAGTCGCGAGAGTTTTTCCACTCGCCATGTCAGGAAGCCAACGCTCCCTGCCAGCCTCGTCTGCCAGTCGAAGAATGGCTGCGGTACCTTCAAAGAGGTGAGTCGCCAGGATTGCTCCGGTGGAACCACAGTTTCGGGAAATTTCCTCAACGACCAGACATGCACTCAACAGGTCGAGGCCTGCACCGCCATGTTCTTCAGGAATCGTCAAGCCGAGCATTTCCAGTTCAGCGATTTCTCCGATCGATTCCTTCGGAAGCCCCTGGGTTTCATCCAGATGCTCCGCTCCGGGCGCGATCTTTTCGTCGGAAAAATCGGAGATCATTTCGCGAATCTCCTGATGATGTTCTTCGAACCGAATCACGGTTGTTCCTCTCCTGTTACTTGATCATTGAGGACAGGGCTGAACCCACGTCCATTTGACCACTCATCACCTCATCGACGAGACGGTCGATACCGGGCTCTCCACCTGCCAGTTCGAGACCTTTTTTGATCCATTCCTGGCGGGCCCTGCGCAACAATCGTCTACGCAGGCGCGATCTTTCACGATCGGTGTCCGGCTGTTGCCGCTGATCTTCTGCGGCTTTGCAAATTTCCGTCACCACTTCTTCCAGTCCTTCACCGGACTGACTGCTCACAGCAATGGGAGCCGGGGAGTGCTGATCACGGGCGGCTTCATCTGCCCAACGCATCAGATCATCGGATCCCGGACGATCACATTTGTGAACGATGACCCGGTGAACCACTTCCAGAACACCCCCTTTGAGCAGCTGGATGGCATCGCCTCCCTCTGGGGACAAAAGCAACCAGGACTGGTCCGCTTCTGTGGCGATCTCGACTTCCAGTTGGCCCACTCCCACGGTTTCAATGAGAATGATGTCGAAGCCGGCCCGAGCCAGTATCTCTGCTGCGAGATCGGTGCATCCTGCCACCCCTCCGGTAGATCCCCGACTGGCAAGGCTGCGGAAGAGACAGGCTTCGCCCATATCCTTGACCATGCGGGCTCGATCCCCCAACAAGGCTCCTCCAGTGAGAGGACTGGTCGGATCGACAGCGAGAATCGCAACCTTCGAGCCCGCTTCAACCAGTCTCGGAACCACCTGGGAGATAAACGTGGATTTCCCCACTCCCGGAGCTCCGGTCAATCCGAGACGAAAAGCCCCGGATTTGGGTGGAAGAATCGACAGCAAAACATCGGCTGCACTCTCATCAGTCTCGACCGCAGTGATGGCTTGCGCCAGATCACGTCGCTGTCCCTGAAGGATTCCCTGAGCCAGTTTTTCCAAGGGCGGATTCGGCATTAACTGCGTTCCGGCCTGACGTGACGGGCAATCACCAATCGCTGAATCTGACTGGTTCCCTCGTAAATCTCACAAATCTTCGCATCCCGGAAAAGCCTCTCGATCGGTGACTGGCGACCGATACCGGCACCACCATGGATTTCCAATGCCATACGTGCGGCATCATTGGCAATTTCAGAGGCACTCAACTTGGCCATCGAAGCCTGACGGCTATGAGGAGCCCCCGCATCCTTGAGCATGGCAGCTCTCAAGGTAAGCAGGCGAGACGCCTCGATACGTGTGGCCATGTCTGCAATCTTGTGAGAGACCAACTGATTGTCTGCCAGGCGGCGGCCAAACATTTCATGACCTTCTGCGAATTCCACAGCGGCATCGAGACAGGCCTGGGCAATACCCACAGCCTGCGTGGCGATGCCCACGCGTCCACCATCGAGAGTGTGCATGGCGATCTTGAAGCCTTGCCCCTCTTCACCCAGAAGATTGGCGGCAGGAACACGCATCTCATCAAAGACGAGCTGAACCGTGTCTGAGCCCCTGATTCCCAATTTGAGTTCCTTTTTGCCGACCGAGTAACCGGGCATCGATGGATCGACGACAAATGCATTGATCCCCTTCGATCGCAGTGCCGGATCCATGGTGGCAAAGGTGATGATAGTCCCGGCACGGGAACCATTGGTAATCCAGGCCTTTGTCCCGTTCAGGATCCACTCATCCCCCTCTTTGCGACAGGTCGTCTCGATGGAAAGGGCATCCGAACCGTGATCCGGCTCAGTGATGGCGTATGCGCCGAGGGATTTTCCCGAAGCCAAACCGGGGAAGAATCGCTCTTTCTGTTCTTCGGTTCCAAATTGGAGCAATGGACTCGAGAGCAATGAGTTGTGCACCGAAAGAGTCACCCCTGTACTGGCACAACCACGGTTAATTTCTTCCAGGGCCAGAGTCAGAGCCAGATTGTCGAGGCCCATTCCGCCATATTGCTCAGGAGCAAGAATTCCGAGGAAGCCTTTTTCTGCGAGAGCGTTCACCTGGCTCTCGGGAAAGGATTCCTCCCGATCGTGAAGATCGGCAGCAGGGATCAGAACTTCATCGGCAAACTGCTTGGCTTCCATGTACATCTGGCGGTGTGTCTCTGGAACAGAGACTCCGAGAATCGCTCCCAGTCTTCCGGAAGATTCAATTTCGGTTCCGGTACTTTCCAGCATCCGAACTCCTTCACAACTGCTTCTATTTTTCGGAGTAGTCGTAGAAACCACGCCCGGTTTTTCTGCCTAGATCTCCTGCGGCCACCATTCGGCGAAGGAGCGGGCAAGGACGATATTTGGGGTCTCCCAACTCTTCATGCAAAACCTCGAGAATGTTGAGACAAACATCGAGGCCAACAAAATCTGCAAGGGTCAATGGGCCCATGGGGTGCCCCATACCAAGCTTCATGACCTCATCGATGGATTCCCGAGTTGCGACGCCCTCCATGAGTGCGTACATCGCTTCGTTGAGCATCGGGCACAGAATCCGATTGGCGACAAATCCGGGGTAGTCTTCTGCCTGCCACGGCTCCTTGCCGAGACGACGGGACAACTCCATGGTCGCCTCAAGGACCGCATCTTCGGTTTTATGCCCGCGAATCACTTCCACCAGTTTCATCATCGGCACCGGATTCATGAAGTGCATGCCGACGAACCGCTCGGGACGCTGGGTGTAACTTGCGAGTCGTGTGATCGAAATGGAAGACGTGTTACTGGCGATGACTCCGCCTTCTTCCACATGCTCATCCAATCCGGAGAGCACCTCTTCCTTGAGCTTTTCCTCTTCAGGAATCGCTTCCACAGCCCACTGGGATCCTGCCGCAGAAGCGATGGAAGTCTCAAAGGAGACCCTCCCCAGAATCGCTTGGGCATCCTCGGCGCTGATTTTCTCTTTTTTAACCAATCTGCCAAGACTGTGATCGATGGCTCCTCTGGCACGCTCGAGCGAGGCCTCAAAGGGATCGATGATGGTGACTGGATATCCTGAGGACGCAAAAACCTGGGCGATTCCATTGCCCATGGTTCCAGCGCCGACGACGGTCACTCTCTGGATGTTTTCGACGATGGAGACAGCGTCACTGCTCATCTCTGGATCTCACTTCCCCGGGGATCAGTGCCCCTGCGCAAATGCTGAAAATGGGCGACGGACGCGCCCTTCGGTCTCCCCGGATCACTCATGCAAAAGAGTCCGGCTGACCCTGTTTTTCCCATATTGGATCGTAGGAGGACCAGTCCCCACGGGCAAGCGGACCGGAGGGCCATTCAGGAGGGAATTGACCGAAATATGCCCTCAAAGGTGCTGATCCACTGTCACAAAAAAACCCCGTGGAGCGGATTCCGCTCCACGGGGTCAGTCATCACGCCTGTGTGAGATTCAGGGACAGGGATCAAACTGGTCGCAAGTAAGACCATCCTCAGTGGGATCGACTCCACACACGCCAAACGGTGCAGGTGGCAGCGCACCATTGCTGAAGAGCGCAGACAGGGTGAAAACCGGATCTGCAACATTGAACTGTCCATCATCATTGGCATCGCAAGCGTCAACACAATCGATGGGCCCACTGTTGAAGAGACCGTTCAGAGCCTCAACCGCGTCTGCGATGTTGAAGCTTCCATCCGCATTGCAATCCGCTCTGGAGATGACTCCACCCAGCTGAGGCTCAAGAGTGATCAACCCGTGAATCTCGACGGGAAGGATTGTTGCGGCATTGACCACGACAATGTTTTCCACAGGTGTGGGACCCACAGTCTCAGACCACGTCAGCGGAGTCTGGACCGGATCGACCTGCCCTGCGAGATTCCCGGCTACAGTGTCGTAGGCAATGACGGCCACCGACGATTCCGAAGTGAACTGAATCACATCCAGACCCGTGAAGGAGTAAACCACTCCAAGAGTGACTCCCCCTGCAAAGATCCCTTCCGTGAAGAAATCCGGCCCCGCACTGCCATTGAGTTGCTGCAAGAGAGCCGAGGGCTGAACAGAAACGGGTTGGATCAGTGCAGGATCATTGGCGATAGAAAGTGAGAAACCCTGAGTAGCATTGGGGAACCCTGGGTTGCTGGCCTCTTCAGTCACCGACAGATCAACACTCACTGAACCGACACCGGTCACTCCGTCAAAGTTAGTGGTCACCTGAGGTGCAATGATCGAGAAACCGGACGGCTCTTGAACATCGATCACACAAACAGCAGTGGCCTCATTCTGGCTGCAAATTCCGACAACCGAGTAAACCCGGTTACCCGCACTGCCCCCATTATCTGTGTAGGAGGATTCGTTACCGGAAAGGACTGCCTGAAGCGCCCCGTTACGGGTGATCTGAATCTCCTGATAAAGCTCGCCATTGTTCCAACTCAGATCAACGGCCAGCCCCGCAGTTTGTGAACAGGTCAAATTAGTGATGGCATCACAACTACAATCCGGATCCGCGGAACAATCGGTATCGAGACAGTCGATCAGACCATCCAGATCATCATCGATTCCATTTTGGCAATCCTCCGGTTGAGGGATCTGCAAAGTTACCTGAAGGTTTCCGGTCACCGACTGCCCAACATTCGCGGCACCAAAACGGATCAGGACTTGCTGCCCTGCAATCACACTCGCTGTAGCAGAAGCGGCAAGTGGGTTACAGCCCTCACCGGAACAGTTGGTCATGCTCAGTGCACCACAGTTACCGCTGTAAATCACGATGCCTGAATCAAAGGTACCCATATCGCATGCAGAAACCGTCAGTACTCCTGTGGCAGTGGCAACAAACTGGTACCAGGTGTCATGAGACATTGCGCCGAGGAAAGAACTGCAAGTGGGTACCAGCTCCGAACTGTCACTGGCACCAACGGTGTCGATACTGTTCAGTCCCTCGAATACAGGTAATGCATCAGTGCATTCATCACCCGGGAATGGAATACAAACCGGATCACCGGAACAATCGGGATCTTCACAGTCAGTCAAACCATCCAGATCGTCATCCGTACCATTCTGACAGTTTTCCTGGCTACCACTGTTCAAAGTCAATTCCAGATCACCCGTTCCGCTGGCAGTCTCATTCCAACCACCCACACGGATTCGATACTCAACACCGGAACTCACCGGAATATCCGTGACCCGTGAAGACAAGCCTGCACAACCGGTGGCATCTCCATTACAGGCAACTTGAGCAAGAGATCCACACGCACCCTGATACACGGCGATGTCTGAATCGAAGTTGACCAAACCACAAAGGTCTGCTGTCAAAAGTCCATCCGAGGCAGGAGTAAAGCTGTACCAGATGTCGGAATGAAAACCTCCAAGGAAAGTGCCGGAACATTGGGAAGGATCAGCGGCATCGGTAGAAGTGGTCGCCAGTGTCGTATCCACGGGATTGAGACCTGTTGAGGCGACGATGGGATCATTGCACTCATCACCAGCGATTCCGCTGCAGCCAGGGGCCCCGAGACAATCAGAATCCAGGCAATCAACGGCACCATCTCCGTCGTCATCGACTCCATTGGAGCAATCTTCCACGGGAGTTCCTGAACAGGCCGGATCTGCACTACAATCCGTATCCGCACAATCGACGGCTCCATCCCCGTCATCGTCTGCACCGTTATTGCAGACTTCGATGGGAGTTCCACCTCCGGGATTGAAGACCAATTCCAACTCGCCAACACCGCCGCTGGTTCCGAATGCACCCAGACGAATCAGGTACTCGGTCCCTCCGGTAACTGGCAGGTCTGCAAGAATCGAGGTGAAAGTACTGCAACCCGAAGCATCCCCGTTGCAACCTCGCTGAACCAATGAACCGCAGGCACCGGTGTAGACAACGAGATCAGTATCGAAGCCACCAATGTTGCAAGTGCTGACGTTGATCGTTCCATCCTGAACCGGAGTGAATGAGTACCAGATGTCTCTGGAGACTTGCCCAAGGAATGTTCCTGAACATTGAGAATCGTCGGCAAGGACTCCACTGTCTGTCGCTCCACGATTGTCATGGGCATGCAAGCCGGGAGTGATGACTTCCGCCGTCGCACAATCGTCATTTGCGGGTGCTGGTGGCAGCGCACAAATGCCGCTGGCATTCATTTCCACTACCGTAAGGGCGTTCGTCACCTCGGTTACATCCGCAGCAGTAAACGTGCTGGAAGATGGAGCTCCTGTGCGCGGATCAAGCGGCGTGGAACCAACCAGATCGTTGGCAGCCTGAATGAAAGCGTTGTAGGCCTCATTGAACCCTGATGCCGGCGTCAGATAGACGCTCAGAGCGCGATACCAGATGGCGCCGGTTTTGATGGGGCCCAATGATTGAATCGTGACTCCATTGAACGTCTTGCCGTCGGTCAACATGGCAAATGCATGATTTGAAACACCGGATCCGAAATGGACTCCACCGGCATCAAAACCGGGATCACAACAAGTGGACTCATAGAGCGCACTCAGTGCTCTGTCCGGATCTCCTGCACAGGTTGGAGACCACATATCCCGAATCGCTCCCAGTGAGCTGTCTTCCCCCATCAACCAGCGAACCGATCCATCTCCACAACCACTTCTCGCTGTATTGGGAGTATCCGTACCGGAGATTCCACCTCCGGGCCATGCCGGTCCCCCAGGAGGGCCCGGTTCTGATGCGTTTCCGTTGTAGAGATCGATCAGTTCACCAAAGACATCGGCGAAAGACTCGTTCAGTTGTCCCGACTGATTCTGATAGATGAGGTCTGCAGTGTAATCAACGAGACCGTGACCGAATTCGTGGCCGACAATGTCGTCGGTCGCCAGTCCTGCACAGTAAGCGGTGCCACTGCCATTCCAGATGGCGTTGGGACAGATTCCCGCACTCCAACGCCCTGTTGCCACCAGGGGAGCTCCCGCTCCGTCGATACTGTCACGACCATATCCCTGAAGCAGGAACTGATGAAAATCACCGACAAAATCATAGAGATTGTCGAGCTCAGGATCTCCTGTTGGACTCGCTCCTTCATTCCTTACCAGATTTCCGGGAAGTGACCCTCCCGACCCATCGTAGATCTTGCGATCGATGGCGGAGTGAACTGCAGGCCAACGATCAAAGATGGTTCGGTCTCTCGCATCGACCAGTACGTATTCGGCAAAAAAGCCATCACCCGCAGCACTCATTTTATAGGCAAGTCGAACCAGTCCTGGGCTGGGATCGCCGTACCACCCGGGATCGACCAGAACCAGTCGAGCTTCTCCAAAGACAGGATTGACGAGCCCCAACTCGTTTTGGACCACCAACTGGGCTTCTTCAACAGAGATCAGGGGCTGAGTGGGAACACCGGGGCGAATCGGATAAAAATCTCCGTTCACAGCAAGAAACTCACCTTTTTCATTTTGGTGCACGATGAGTCGTCCCGTGAAGACCTCGATATCCCTGTGAACCTGTTGATACCGATGATGAATCTGACCCAGGTGATCCTTGAAGGTTTCGATGCGAACCAGTTCATTGATGGCATCCTTGACTCCGAAGGCTTCTCCATAGGTCTTGAATACAGCGAGAGGATCATTGGGATCGGCTTCAACCGGTAGGATCCCCTGATTCTTTCCGCTGATAATGCTCGCAAGGCCGGTCTTGGTTGAAAGTCGAATATCGGTATTCCCCGTCTTCGAATCTCCAGACTCCATGACTTGCGCAAAAACAGAAGGAGTGAAGCTCGCCAGCAACACCCAGAACAGCAGGGTTCTCGGAAAACCCATGGGACCCCCCTCTCAGAGGACGGATAAAACAGATCCAGGGCCATGGAACTGCAAACAACTGGTAACAACCCGCACACTGCGCATT
>JAPOLY010000151.1 GCA_029976805.1 bacterium | reverse complement strand
TCTTCAGAAATACAACAATGCGGCCAAATACACCGGGCTTGCAGTGAACCTTGTTCGTGACCAGATCAACCATCTGTACAGCGGCAATTTCGCAGAGGCCAGGAAGGACTGGCATCCGGAGGGGCAGGTTCATCATAACTTTGATCAGTACATCACCCATAAAGACCAAGCAGTTCATTGGTCTTATGATCGGCCGTTTCACAGATCTGCCAGTCAATACATCGATATTCTCGAAAAGCAGCGTCGGCATGCCCAAATAAACAGGCAGCGTCCCCGAAATATAGAAGGTCCGTGGTCCCATTCTTTTTCCACGCTTGCTGTGACGGTCTTGGATGTCCACTCCAATGGAGTTCTGATCAGTGTGAATGAGCCGGGAGTCATCGATTTTTGTGAGCCCCACTCTCTCGAAAACCCGATCTCTTTTGGAACGATCTTCGGGTACCGATCGATGCTTTTCACTGTGCAGGTTGGCACAGTCTTAAAACAAAATGTGGATAATGGTCCTGAGGCTGACTTTTCAGATGTCGAATACAGAGTTCGATTGCAGAATCTCAGTCTTTCTCCAGAATCTGGTTGCTGATTCGGAAAGGTTACCATGTCCCGCACTTTCTCCGGTCTGTTGATTGGCGCAGTTTTACTCCTGCTCAGTGGATGTGCAGGGATTTCGAAGGGTCCGTTCGGTCAGCAGAGCGCGGATCTGCAGCCCCATGGCATCGTCCTGCCTCCGGGATGGCCTGAAAATACGGACGAAAACGGGGGTGGGCGCAACTGGGCCAATCAGGGCGGCAAAATCATTGTTCTCGGTAATGCCCAGGATGGTGGAGTGCCTCACGTCGGTTGCCTGAAAGAGTGTTGCGAATCGGCGCGCAGAAGCGGCCAGAGGCTGGGCCCCTCCTGCCTGGCCATCGTCGACATGGTGCAGAAGAAAGCGATTCTGGTAGAGGCGACTCCGGCCATCGAAGAGCAGCTGGCGATGATCAGTTTCGCCGGCCGGCCGAGAAAACCGGTCGAAGCGGTGCTGCTGACTCACGCCCACATCGGTCACTACACCGGCTTGATGCACTTTGGTCGAGAGGTGGCTTCGACCCAATCGATGCCGGTTTACTGCACACCGAAAATGGCGGGGTTTCTGGAAGAGAACGGACCCTGGGACCAACTGGTCAAACTTGAGCAGATTGATCTGAAGAAGAGCGAACCCGGTCAGGCCATCACTTTCGAAGACTTCGGTATTGGGCTGAAAGTAACACCGATCGCCGTCAAGCACCGCAATGAATACGCCGATACGGTTGCATGGAGAATTGAATCTCCCAGCCGCACGGTGGTCTTCTGCCCCGACATCGATCGCTGGAATGATGACATTCTGGAGACGCTGATCGAGGGAGCAGATGTCTGTTATCTGGATGCCACCTTTTACGACGGGCGCGAGCTTCCCGGACGGGACATGTCCAAGATTCCCCACCCACCGATGGTGGAAACGATGGATCGCTTACGGGAGCTGGCCAAAAAGCACCCCGGTCGCTTCCGCTTTATTCACCTCAATCACACCAATCCCGCTCTTCATGATGAAGAGATTCGTCGCTCCGTCATCGAGCGTGGGTTTGGCATCGCTGAGGTGGGGGAGTCCTTTTATCTCTGGTAGGACCTAGAGGTCATTCTCAGGATCGATCTCCAGATCGGAGACCATTCCGGTGGCGTCGAGCAGCAGTTGCTGGACACCCGACATCAGGTGGAGCAGCTGGACTCTGGGATCCTGAAGCATCTGTTCTTCGTCGAGCTGATCTTCCCACTCTTCGTCTTCAATCCCGAGCATCTCAGCCAGAACCAGACGCATATCTGTCAGCAGGGCGACAAACGCATCGAAATCCCTTTCGCGAATGCGCAGGACGCCCATTCCTTCTTCACTGTCTGTGAGGATTCTTTCGAAGAGAGCGATCTTGGCCATTTGCCGCTCCTGCATCGCTTCACCGATCAGGCGGCGGTGTTCCTTCTCTTTCTTCTCGTCCAGATAGGTGGAAGGAAAAAGGCGCTGGAAAGCCTCAGGGTGATCTTCAGGATTCTGAATCACTCCCCTGAGAGTACTGGGAACAGACCACAGGGCATTGAGGATGCCGGGGTGACCGGTCAGCCTGAATGAACCGTCCTCTGATCTTTCCGCGTGCAACATGAAGAAGTCCGTTTCCCTGAACTCTGCGGGGAGTTTATCTCCCGGGTTTGCATACGATCATCTGTGTCGCCTGATCTTTGCGGGTGATGACGTGCTCCACCACCTCAAATGTATCCGAAATGTAGCGAAAAAACTCCCTCGAAGTCCATTCCCTCTGGTGGCTCGGGTTTCTGGGGGGACCCCAGTAGCG
>JAPOLY010000131.1 GCA_029976805.1 bacterium | reverse complement strand
TCTTCCAGTGGCTCATCGACCCTTTCCTCACGAACAACCGTCATCGAGACTCCGGTTGTTGTGATGAATTTGAATCGGGTTTCGAGACATGAGTTTGCGGACGTCGAAATCGCCTCACTACCCCGATCAGTTTGCCAAAGATCTGGATCTCTCCCATCTCGGCCTTCAATTCCAGGGGAGGAAAATCGGGATGCGCCGATTCCAGGAACACTTTGGAACCCTTGCCCTTTCCCGATGTCATTCGCCAGCGTTTCAGTGTGCCTTCCCCTTCGATGGTTACTGCGGCGATTTCACCATTTTCGGCATGGGATTGCCGACGAATGACGGCGTGATCTCCAGAGTGAATCCCGGCGTCGCGCATGCTCTCTCCTTCGACGAGAAGAGCGACGACGTCGTTTTTCTGACCAAAGGCAGTCGGAGCCATCTCCAGCCATTCATCGGGAGATTGCCCCTGATCAAGGCAGCTTTCGATGGGGATCCCTGCTGCGATCCTGCCGACCACAGGAATCGATTTGTCTGTCTCAATGGGATTCACCATGGAGGGATTGGGAGCCCAGTTGCGGGAGCCACCCCCTGCGACCTGAATGATCCAGCCCTCTTCGGAGAGATTTTTCAAATGTCGATGTGCGGAGGCGGGGGAGGAAAGGCCGAGTTGGTCCGCCAACTCTCTGACGGTGGCGGGTCTTCCTTGTCCCTCGAGTATGAAATGGAGCATCCGTTCCCGAGTGCTCCCATTCGGGTCAGGTGAAGTGGCGGCCCCTGAAGGAGTGATCGAAGAATTCGTTGAAGGGCCCGCCGGCGAGACAGAGCCGGATGTGGATTTGTGACCCCTCTTCCGGGAGGTTCCTGGTGATGACTTGTCGCTGGATCGTCGACGGGATGCTGGCACTGCTGGACTCCCCTGAATCGAGTGGCTGGGTCGCCGGAGCGACGTCAACTCTCAGGATGGCGAACATTTGTTCGTGAGTCAAGAAGGGTTCAGGGTCGGGTTCCGTGTTCGGCGGTGATGGTCGGAGTCAGGCCACCGCGAACGTAGAAATGACCGGTGACCTTGAACCAGCGGGGTTCGCATGCCGCCACCATGTCGTCGAGGATCTGATTGGTGATGGCTTCATGAAATGCGCCTTCATCCCGGTATGACCACAGGTAGAGCTTGAGGGATTTGCTTTCGATGCACTTTTGATCGGGGATGTATTCCAACTCGAAGCGGGCAAAATCCGGTTGCCCGGTCAAGGGACACAAGCAAGTGAACTCAGGGCAATCAAAGTGAATCACGAAATCCCTGCCAGTGTTGGGATTCGGAAAAGTGTCGAGGTTTCTGTTGGGTTGGGTGGACATGGAATCCCCTTCCTCAAATGAAGACAGTGCCGCATCTTAGCGGTATGACACCCGGTTGGGGAGACCTGTCCGGGGAATCCCGGAGAAAGGTGAGGGATTGGGACAGCCCAGAGGGATATTGGATGGAGCCCCATCCCGGGAGAGATATATTTGGAACTGACATGCCACATACGACAAGGGTCACCTGACGGCTGGGGGATCTTTGGTGGTTCAGGCGAGCGACAGCGGGTTCGAGTGCGAGTTGCCCAACAGCGAGGGAAGATGGCTGTGGAGAGTTCCAGACACATTATTCTGGGTAATGGATCCGAGTTGAGAAGGGTTCTTTCCCTGATCGAGGCGGACCCTCGCCATGAGTGTGTCGGCTGCATTCCATGGAAGGGGACCGATCCATCCCTTGATCCCGCAGATCCGGGTCTGGGGGTCCACCTTTGGTTGGGTCTTGTTGACCATCTGGAGGATCTGGTTGCCACTCACCGCTGTTCAGTCGTGTTGGGAATCTCCTCCGCCGGAGAACGCTGGCAAGCCCTCGGAACTCTTTCCTCTCTCTCGATCGAACCTGCTTCACTGATTTCAGCGGATGCCCATGTGGATCCGCACGTGAACATCGGTGCTGGATCTGTGATTCATCAAAGCGTGATCGTCGAGCGCGAGGTGACGATGGGCAAGGGTTGCCTGTTGTTACCCGGCAGTCGCATGGCAGTCGGTTCGCGCTGCGGGGACGCCGTGGTACTGGAGTCGGGAAGTCAGGTTCTGGATATGGCGAGAGTGGGGGATGAAGTTCACCTGGGAACCCGCTCAACGGTCATGGACGATCGTATCGTCGGGCCTTCTGCCCTGATCTTGCCCGGATCCATCGTGACGACCGATGTCGAGCCAAATGCGATTGTCAGTGGTACTCCAGCGACGATTCAGGGGGAAGAAACTTCCCGTGACAACAGCAGCGATCCGGCGGGATAATGTGTCAGAAACCGGGGCAAAGGGGATCAGTTGGCTGAAGACTCATTGAGCATTTTGGGTGCCGGATCTGCGGAAGATTTCCGCATGCTTTCTCGTAAGGAGGAGGGCTACCAACCTCCTCGGCTGATGACAGAAATCGAACCCACAGGCGGAGTCATCCGCCAACGCTGGGAAGATTTCCGGGTGAAAGAGATTCCCCTCTATACCCCCTGTGGATCAGGTGAGCACCTCTATCTGACCATCGAGAAGCGCAATCGAACCACCTTGCAAGCACGCAACCACCTCGCCCGCGTCTTTGAAGTCTCACCGGATGACGTGGGATTTGCGGGATTCAAGGACAAGCGTGCCGTCACTTCCCAAACCTTTTCAGTTCCAGTGCTTTCTGATCGAAAGGTTCCAGAGGTCGAGGAGCACTGGATTGATGTGCTGGAAGTTCAGAGACACAAAAATAAAATCAGGACGGGCCATTTGCAGGGGAACCAGTTTGAAATCCTGATCCGTGAAACCCGGCCAGATTGCCTTGAGGATACCCGCAAGGTTTTGCAGGCGGTCGCCCAGAGTGGCCTACCCAATTTTTATGGCCCCCAACGCTTTGGCATGCATGGAGATGGCGCGAGGGTAGGGTCCGCATTGTTGAGAAGGCAGGTCGACGAAGCCGTCAATCTGCTCCTCGGCCCCCGTGAAGGAGTGGACGAGGAATACCGGCATGCCTTTGCTTCAGGAGACATTCAGAAGTCTCTTCAACTCTTGCCGCCGGGAAGAAGCACAGAGCTTTCACTGTTGAAGTCTTTCAGATCGCACCCGGGAAACATGCGTGCTGCCGCTCGCAGAATCCCTCGTCCTTTACGCAAGATGTACTATTCCGCCTATCAGTC
>JAPOLY010000126.1 GCA_029976805.1 bacterium | reverse complement strand
TTTCAACGTGTTGCCGATACTGTTGAACTGGGTCCGCTCCATCGTTTCCGGGAAAGGTTGTCCGTGGTAACGGGCCAGTGCGGGCTTGTTGGGATCAAAGGTATCGACCTGACTCGGCCCACCATCCATGTAGAGGAAGATTACCGAGCGTGCCTTGGCCGCCGGCGGTGTCTGTCCATCGACCGGAGCGGCTTCCAGCAGTGCCCCGAACTGGTCACCCATTAGCGCACTGAATGCCACTGCCCCAAAACCGGAAGCACACTGGGCGAGCATCTCCCTGCGACCGATCAGTCGTCGCTGCCCCCTGCAAAGGGCATCACCGGAGTGGGAATGGTTTCGGAAATCAGCGGACAAATCGGAACTCCTTCGACTGAAAGAGAACATGAGCCAGGTCGATCCAGCGTTCGATCGATCCTTCTTCAACAAAGAGTGAAATCTCCTGCAATTCCTGTTCTCCGGGTGCACGCCCCAATGCACTTTTCCACGCATGAACCAGCGTTTCCTCCGTTCCCTGCTCGATCGCCTGATCATGCAAGGTTCCTCCCCACAGTTCGGCCATTTCGTGGGCGAAGGGAGAATTCATGAGGGCCAACGCTTGAGCCGGCAGGTTCGATCGGTCGCGCTTACCCACGGTGGTCGAGGGAATCGGAAAGTCAAAGACGGTCAGGAATGGATCGAGAAAGTTTCGGTTGACCGCCAGATAGATGGTTCTGCGTCCCCGTCCATCGACGGGCCCACTCGTACCCGGGCGGCCCCGGCCTGTCAGAAAGTCGGTCAGATATATCGGCACGGAAGGGCCACCCTGAGTCGAATCCAGTCTGCCGGAAACCTGCAACATTCCGTCCCGAATCGATTCTGCTTTCAGGGTTCGGGTGTGTGCCCGATGCCAATGACGGTTGAGAGGATCCCTCTCATCCAGTTCCTTCCCGGGTTGCCGGGAATCCATCGCATAGGTTTGACTGAGAACCAGGTCACGAATCAGGTCGCGTCGTGAGGGATTGTTCGCCAATCGGACGGCCAGGTAATCGAGTAATCCCTGCTGCTCAGGGATCACTCCCATACGACCGAAATCATCGGGGGTTTCTGACAACCCTTCACCCATGACCCAGCCCCAGATTCTGTTGGCCTGAACTCTCCAGAAGAGCGGATTCTCAGGCTCACAGATCCATTGGGCCAACTTCAAACGACCTGACCCCTCCAGTACTCCCCCCAGCTCTTCCTGATGCGAAACCAGTTGGAGTGAGGATCGGGAAACCATTCCCCCCGGAGTCCCGGACTCACCCCGTATTTGAAGGGGGACATCCCTGCCAACAGGAGCATCGCTGCATGAGAGCACCCAGCGTGGCTGTGGAGCCTTGGATTCGATCTCTTTCCACTCCATGACCGGCTTGATGACTGCAGCGTTCCAGGCACCCCCCCAGCGAGAGGGATCCACCAATCCCTGTTCGACCAGTTTTGAAAGCAACTTCGGATCGGTCAAAAAGAGGTCCAGCGCCTCCTCGGCCGAGCTCTCCTCTCCCCAATCGAGGACTTGATCCACTACCGCGCGATCATCCGAAAGCCAGATGCGGTCCACGGCGATCCAGCCTTTGCCATGATCACGAATCTCCACATGGATGTGCCTGCCCTGATAACGATCCAGATCAAAAATCAAATGTTGGATTCCATCGATGCGATCAACGGTCTGGTTGAATCCTTCAAAGAGAAGGGCGTTGTGTTCATCCATCCAGAAACCCTCAATACTGACGCGCACCTGGCAGCTCTCTCCACTGGCGGTGACGTGGAGATATCGTTGGTCTGCGAGGAAACTTCGCGAAAAGGCAGTACCGACGAGCACTCTCGATCGACTGGCAGAGTTCAGGGTATCGGTCGCGGTCAATCTCGGCTCACCAGTCAGCACCCAGGTTCCTTCCGGAACCCCGTCAAAGGCGGGTCCATCCAGAGTCCACTCCGATGTTCCCCCGGAAAAGTCCGCGATCAGTTGATCCGAAGCCTTGAGGGGACCAGACCCAGCCACCGGCAGGGTCAAGGCGGGATACGCCCGCACCCATTTGCGGAGAACGTCCTTGTCGAGACCCTGATTGCCAGCCATCGCTTCGATCATTCCCCGGGACGGGAATCCTGCCGGCGGAACATCCGTCAAAGAGAAATTCGTGCAACTGATGTGACCCCATGCACCTTCGCGCTCATCGATCACTTTCAGAACGGCTGTTTTTCCAGAATGCTCCGCAATATCCCAGCGGACTGTTTTCAGTTGAGTGCTGTTCTCTCCGGTAACCTGATGGATCACCTCTCCATCGATGAGCAGTTGCACACAGGCTTCATTTGGATGTCGCCCCCCCGCAACTTCAAAGGTGAGATATTCGCGATCGACAAGAAACGAGTCACTCTTGAGGTGACCCTTTCGATGATCACTTTCAGCAGAGTCGGTTCCTGATCGGCGATCATGACTGGTCGCCAGAAAGGCCCCATCCCTATCCTCCCGAAAGCCCTCCTGGAAAATCTCGGGGAGCTCATCCCGGGTATGGGGTCTGGGACCAAACGCATCTCCGGTGACACTCCAACCGGACCACCCCTGCGAGAAATCCCACAGGAGCCGATCCTCGCGCTGGTCGGTGGATTCCTGCAAGCCTCCTTGATGGAGCTCTCTGGCAGAGCGGAACAAATCCACCAATGGAATGCTGCGTTGGAAGTCGAGGCTTTGTTCGATACCGGACTGAAATCGTTTTTGAACCGGCTGCAGGGAATTCAGAAATGGATCCAGTTCCCCATTTTCATCTGCGGGATGGAGCACTCGTCGAGTCGATCGAATGATGCCGGAAAGTGCGGTCCAGTCCGACTGTCCAATGGCATCGAACTTGTGGTCATGGCAGCGGGCACAAGAGACGGTCGCACCCAGGAATGCCCGGGAAACCACATCGATCTGGTTGTCCACCCTTTCCAGCGTATCTGCCAGAACATCCACCGGCCCATGGGTGGCCTGTGACAGCCACCACCATCCGGTCGCCCGATGAGAGACCTCATCTTCCTCAAGCAAGTCTCCGGCGATCTGGCGAATCACAAAGTCGTCAAGGGGCAAGTCTTTCGAGATCGCCTCGATGACCCAATCCCGGTATTCGAATGCCGGTCCGGCATGATAATCAAACTCATGACCGTGAGTTTCCGCATATCTCATCAGGTCGAGCCAGTGTCTTGCAAAGTGTTCCGCATGTGCGGGACTTTCCAGCAGTTCATCCACCAAACGTTTTCGCTCAGACTCACTGGAATCGATCAGGAAGGCATCGATTTGTTCTGGGGTGGGTGGCAAGCCGGTGAGATCAAAGGCCACTCTCCTCAGCCACGTAAGGGCTCCCGCCGCTGGAGCCGGAGGGGTCAACCCCTGCTCTTCCAATCCGGAAAGAATGAACCGATCGATGTCACTTCTGCACCAATCCGGATCGGTGGGTTCAGGAACACTGGGAGAAACCAGGGGTGTCCAGGACCAATGCCCCCTCCAGGAAGCTCCCTGATCAATCCAGCGTTCAAGAGTGGAAATTTCTGCTGAAGTGAGAGGCGGATGATCCAACGGGGGCATGGGATCGATGGGATCTGTGACACGCTCCAACAACAGACTCTTCCCGGGAACTCCCGGTGTGATGATGGGTTCTCCCCCTCTGGAAGTGCCGAAGAGATCTTCACGCTGATCCAGACGCAAACCGGCTTTTCGACTCTCCCCATCCGGACCATGACAAGTAAGGCAATTGCGCGTCAGGATCGGCCGAACATCCCGTTCAAAGTCGATCTTCTCCGAAGCTCCCGTGATTTCGGGGAAGCCGATCAGGAAGATGGTCAGCAGGGGTAATATCGAGTGTTTCAGCATATCAGGATGCTATCC
>JAPOLY010000171.1 GCA_029976805.1 bacterium | reverse complement strand
GTGCGTGTTCTCGTACTGGACCGCCCTCTCGATCTCCGTCTCAAGGCTGAACTGCAGAAAGTGGGCGTCGAGCTGCTCGACTATCTGCCCCGACACTCCTTTACCGTTCGCCTCAAGGGAGTAGACGGTGCTGAGCTCTCTGCCGTGCAGGGAGTGGTTCGCGTGATCGATTACCGGGATGCATGGAAGTTGCAACCGGGAATCATCGAAAGACTCGGAACCCACCAGCAGCCGAGCCGCCGCGAGCTCGATGAGATGGGCCTGCTCGGATTGATTGTCTCACTGCACCCCGGTGAAGATCTGGAAACCTCCATCACTTCAATTCGCGAGACCGGTGCTACTGTGGAAAGGGTTGAGAGGGTGGGAACCCATGATGAACTCTCTGTCATCACCCTCCCGCAGAATCTCGATCAGTTGGCCACCATTGAATCGGTGCTGTTTGTGGAGGATGCTCCCGATATCACCCTTCGAAATGCCACCACCCGCTGGGTGATCCAGACCAACGTCACCAACCAGACTCCGGTCTACGACAATGGCATTCATGGTGAGGGCCAGGTGATTGGCGTTCTCGACGGCCGCGTGGACCAGGGGCACTGCTCCTTCCCAGCCGGCAAGATCATCGCCTACAACAGCAGCAACGGCTCTGATACCCACGGTACCCATGTCGCTGGAACTGCCGCAGGAAACAACGGCGTCAACAATGACACTCGTGGTATCGCCTACGAAGCCAATCTGGTCACCAACACCACGCCCAACTTTACGGAAGCGGGTATCACCAATCGCCTGAACCTGCACCACAGTCAGGGGGGGCGCATTCACACCAACAGTTGGGGCAATGACGGCACGACCGCTTACGACAGTCTTGCCCGCGGATTCGATGTGTTCCTGCGCAACAATGAAGAAAGTTTTGTTTGCCTGGCGGTGACCAACGGCAATGTGCTGCGAAACCCCGAGAATGCCAAAAACCTTTTGGCGGTGGGTGCAAGTCAGGATTCCCCCAATGAGGAGAATCATTGCACGGCAGGCATCGGTCCTACTTCGGATGGCCGTCGCAAGCCGGAGGTTTACACCCCGGGTTGTTCGACCCAGTCCTCTCAGGCAGGAACAGCCTGTGGAACGACCGGTCTGACCGGAACATCCATGGCCTGTCCGGCGGTCGCCGGGGCGACGGCTCTG
>JAPOLY010000100.1 GCA_029976805.1 bacterium | reverse complement strand
GAAGGTGATTCCCTGCGACGATGAAGGAGAGTTGATTCTCTCTGATCTGGATCAGTGGATCAGTGAGAAAACCCGGGTGGTCTCCGTTGGACACGGTTCCAATGCGATTGGAACGGTCAATGATATCGACGCCATCTTTGCGGCGGCTCGCAAAGTTTGCGCAATTACGATTCTCGATGCTGCCCAGTCTGCACCTCATATGTCGATCAGTCCGAAGGAAATCGATTGCGATTTCCTGACCTTCAGCGGCCACAAAACATACGGCCCCACGGGTGCCGGCGTTCTATGGGGCAAGAGGGAACTTCTCGACCGGATGCCTCCCTGGCAAGGTGGGGGGGACATGATCCGGACCGTCTCCTTTGAAGAGAGCAGTTTTGCCGAGACTCCGTGGAAGTTTGAAGCTGGAACTCCGGATATTGCCGCTGTGATCGGATTGGGGGCTGCCCTTGAATTTCTCGACTCCATTGGTCGAGAAAAGGTGTGTTCCCACGAGACCCGGCTTTTAAAGAAGATCGAATCCGCATTGAAGTCCATGGATGGAGTCAATGTGGTGGGAGAACCCGCACTCAGGGCGTGCTGTGTCTCCTTCACTCTCGACGGGGTTCACCCCCATGATGCCGCGACCATTATGGATCAAAATGGGGTGGCGATAAGGGCGGGCCATCACTGTGCAATGCCTCTGATGAAGCGACTGGGATTACCGGCAACGATCCGGGCCTCAGTGGGAATGCACAATGATGAGACTGACGTCGAGGCATTGCTTCAGTCGGTCGAAGCCGTAAGGGAGATCTTCGCATGAGTTCGATGAGGGAACTTTATCAAGAGATGATCATCGATCACTCCCGCTCTCCACGAAATCACAAGAAACTGGAAAACCCTAATCTTTCCGCGCGTGGACACAATCCTCTTTGCGGGGATGAAATCGACATGGAAGTGAAGCGTGGGGAAGACGGAGTTTTGTCAGAGATCGGCTTTGAAGCGACCGCCTGTGCGATTTGCACGGCCAGTGCTTCGATTTTGACCGAAACCCTCAAAGGCAAGTCTGAAGCGGATGCGAGGGCGATCTTCCACCGTTTTCACTCCACGGTGACTGGTGAAATTGAAGAACCCTATCCCTCAGAACTGATGAAGCTGGAAGTTTTCACGGGAGTGAAAGATTATCCTTCCCGCGTCAAATGCGCGACCTTGGCCTGGCATACACTGATTCAGGCTCTGGAAGAAAATAACGGAGAGGCCTCCACCGAATGAACGATACCTCTGATCCACAAACGTCAGATTCTGTGAATGAAGAAGATCTCCGTCCGGCAGGTCTTCAGGCAAGCGAAGAGGGGAGTCTGGAGGATCTGATCGTCAAGGCGATTGAGACCTGCCATGACCCCGAGATCCCCGTCAACATCTACGAATTGGGCCTCATCTATCACATTCGTATTGAAGAAGACGCCAAGGTGGATATTGAGATGACTCTGACTTCCCCGGCATGTCCCGTTGCGGGAACGTTGCCTGTGGAGGTTGAACAGAAGGTCAGCGCAGTGGAGGGGGTTGCAGAATGCATTGTGGGTGTGGTCTGGGATCCGCCGTGGACCAAGGACCGTATGACTGAGGGTGCCAAGCTTCAGTTGGGGATGTTCTGATCCTGAACCGGGTTTACTTCCGAATCTGACTTTTCTTCTCGTGGCTGGAGTGCATTGAGAAGGTGTCTCGCCCGCTCACCCTCCGGCAGATCAGCCATCATCTTTGCGACCCGTGTCAACAATCTCGCACCCATCAATCGGTCCGTCTTGAGCGCACTCTTTGCCTTTCGGATCATCTGAATTCCCCGGCCGCGGTAGGGAGCATAGGCTTGATTCCAAAGATCAGTCATCTCTTGACCGAAGAATGACAGATATCGCTTCGCTGCAACCAACTCCTGGCAGCCCTTTTCAAAATCTTCATATCCACTGTGTTCCCGGGCCCTTTCAAGGTGCTTGAGAAGGAAGCGGTATTGTCTTCGCGATGGCGGAGTGGTTTCAGCGCGAGCTGTAAGGTAGCTATCCAGAGCTTTTGCTCCTCTGAAGGGCAAGTCCTCCGGGATCGCACGTGCCTCACCGGTGGCCGGATCGATGGAGAAGATTCGCGGAAGCAGTTTTGGGATGGTCAGATTTTCCAGGAGCGGAGTACTTCCCTGATGCGCTTTGCAGTTACCGCAACCATCCAGTGGGCAAGAGTCGCTTTGTTCTTTCAGGCTGGAATGGATTTTTCCGGATGGCCCCGGGACGCATGCGAGAGCGGGGACTCCATGTTTTTCGAGAGCATTCAGAAATGCGGAATCGTTGAGGTGTTGTCGTGACCAGGAGGAGGAGACTGGGTCATCATCTCTGACGATCAGCAGAAGAATCGGGACCTTCCGCTGGAGAGCCTCTGTTTTGGCTTTTTCCATATTCGAACCCGCCCAGTATCGGGTCTCAGGGGAGAGGTTCTTCGCTGTGGACTCAACGCCCTGTGTTTCCTTGCCCTGTGTTTCCTTGTTGGGGAGGGGCCCATCCGCAACCGAATCGATGATTCCGTCGGAAAGGGAAAAGCAAAGGGTCAGTGTGAGAAACAAGGGGGTGATCATTGGGGGGGACTCCAGTTTTCAATCCCCTGATTTTATCACTCATGGGTAATGGAATAGCCCCAACACTTTGTGAGAGTGCCATTCAGGCAAATTTTACAGGATTGATCCATTTCGGACTGATCAGTTCAACGGTTTGTTCTGTAACGCCTTCAAGAGTGCTCTTGGGTACTTTTGACCACTCAGAAGTTTGCCGATGGCTGTTGAGCGGACAAGCAGATCATAGGTGATCAGGCCGATCACAGTGGTGGCCGTGAGAGTGAGTCCAAATTTCGCAAAGCTGCCCCAATCCCTGTTGGCCAGATAACCGGGGATCCAAATGGTGAAGGGGAGGTGGATCAGATAGATCCAGTAGGAGGCATCGACGAAATAGCGGACCCCGGGAATCTCTTTTGATGTCAATTTCGCGAAGAGACCCATGAACCCCCAGATCGCTTGCCACATCACCATTCCCGCGACGCAGGAAGTCAGAAGTCTCCACATTTCAGAAGTGAAGATCTCCGGGTTTTGTAGCAAGGATCCCCAGACCATGAAGAGGACTGTTGCCAGACCCAGACTGAAAAAGATTCGCGGCCATGTTGCAACATGGGTTAGCAGATCTCTTCGAGTCCAGAGTGCCCACCCACAGAGATAGAGAAATGCGTATGCCAAAAAGCTCGCTTTTTCAGGGATCAATTCCACTCCCGGAATCAACAGGCCCGGGAGAAGTGAATCCATGAGAGTCCAACCGAGAGGGATCGACAGGAGCAAGCTGGATCCCGGGATGCCAATCACTCTGGCAATCAAAGTTGAGGGACGGAGCTTCTCCGGAATCATTATTGAGAGAGGGATCAGAAGATAGGCGAGAACAGAGTAGATCACCAGATAGTAGAGAAACCACAGGTGAATCGTGATGAATGGAGAATAGAAATTGGCCCAATCCGATTCCTGGATCATCTTCCAGGCGGCTTCCACTCCGACCTGCTGGGCGATGTTGGCGAACTGAAATCCGGAAACGGTCAGTGGAAGCATCAGAGGCAGGAACAGAATCAGCGGTAATCCCAATCGGGCGAGCCGGTGACGATAGAATTGGGAGAGTCCGCGTTTTTCCACCAGAAGTGCGCCGAAAAATCCTGCGATAAACATGAAGATGGGCATTCTCCAGGCGTGGATGAAACCGACCAGCAGAGAGAAAACCGGAGAGGTTTGTGAATCCCTGAATCTCCATGCGTCATTGATCGGGGTATCCATGTAATTACATGCGCTGTGAAGAACGAGCCCCAGCAGCATCATCGTCGCCCGCAGACCATCGAGGGAGTGGAGGCGAACCTGTGGGTTTGGTTCTTCAGGGTGGGTTTTGGCGGACATGCTTCGATCCAATCGGAGTTCTACTTGATCAGTGTCTAAAGAAGATGGCGCGCATCAGCAGTTCAAAATTGCCATGGGGCCATGAGCGGTAATGGGGTCTGAATCCAAACAGGTGAAGGCGGCCATCGCCGACCCTGGAAGTGACCCAAGTACTTGCTCCTGCGATGGTTGCCGTATTCTTGGCATATCCGGAGAGGAGGATTTCACTTCGGGGGTATTCCAGGAGCGAAATCACCTCGGGTTGGTGTTCTTCAGCGGTATCGGCGACGTGCCAGGCCCGGGATCCAGAGTGGAAGATGGAAACCATTTCGGGAAGCAGGTGGGTCCATGGACCGACTTCCTGTTCGACAGGGAGAGTTCGCAGGATCGACCCGGGACAACTCAGTGCCGGAAGCTCCTCGGTTCCCTGAGTGGCCTCTACCAATGGCAGGTTGAACTGACCCACGGCGAAGTCGGTGGATCGCCCACAGCAGATCAATCGGCCGCCGCGCTGTACAAAACTTTCCAGGTGAATCACACCCTCGGGAGAGAGCCCTCCAGCCAGTTCCGGGAAAACACTCCCCGGCTTGCGGCCGTCACGGATCACCCGCTCGCTGATGTCGGGAATGATCAGGACGTCGATGAAGTCTTCAAGTCGACCGGCACGGATCTGTTCATTTCGGATTCTTTTGAAGGGAATTTCGTAGTGATCGAGAACCCAGCGCAGCCAGCCTTCATCCTTGCTGGCGACGTAGGGGGCATACACACCCACCCGGGGTGGGGCTGAATAGACGTATTTGGCAGAGAATTGGGCCACCGAATCCTTCTCAGATTCTGTTTTTTCAGAGCTGACCGTCAGGATTGTGGGTTTTTTGCTTACTCCCTGGAGTTTGCGTCCTCCGTGCAGAATGACCTGTTGACCTTTACCCCAGGCCTTCATGATCTCTCTCACCCATTGGGTACCGTGAAGATCGAGCTGTGTAGCCTTGAAATGGTCTTCTCCCAACTGAGCAAAGACCTCGGAGTTCTCAGGTGTCCTTGAGAGAGTGGCTGTCAGGACTTCCAGGTCATCCGGTTTCTTCATCGCAACATTCATCGACTGAAGAATCTCCACCCGTTCGATGCCAAAGAGCAGAGGAAGGGTCCAGCCGGCCACGTCGTAAGGAGCGGGTCCATCCGGGTAACGCTGAACCTCGAACAGATCCTTGAGGAATGAGCCGTAGGGTTGTTCTCTCGGAAGAATCAGGGTGCCTGCGGAATAGGGTCGACCGTCTCCTTCAAAATCTTCCTGTGCGACAAACATCTCGACGCCCTGTGAATCGAGAATCGTCAAAATCCGGCTGACCGCATTGGCATCTCGCTGGCCCGGTTGAATCAGCCAGTAACGGGGGGCTTCGTCACGCCCTTTCTGAACCACGTCCCGGGCAACACGCAGGGAATTTCTGACCCAGGTTTCTGGTTCCCGGGCGACGCTCCCCAGAAGGGATTCACCGAGAGAGGTGGTGTAGCGGTGAATGTCGCCGACCCGCCACCAGCCTCCGGGCCAGGGTGCGGGAAAGCGGTTGGAGGGCGCATATCCCGTTTCGATGCCTCGCGGTGCGATCAGGTCAGAAGGATCGATCCAGATCGGACTGGCCAGATTGGCAGAGGCCGCTTCCGAAAGGATACCGATGATGTTGTGGCGAACGGGAACGTTACGGTTACCACCATTCCACCACATGTCGTAACTGACGCCGCTGGAGATTCCGGTGAAACCGGCTGCGGTCATGTCGAGCATGGCACGGGATCCCAATGCACCGATTCCGGAGATGGTCAGCGGGTGCAGATTAGGATTCAGGGGGTCTCGGAATGGGGGAACAAACATACGTTCCCGAAGAGAGCCCTGTTGGTGAACATCCCAGTAGATCGTCGGGAACCACTCCTTGTAGAGCATTCGTGTGACGATTTTGGTTTCTTCGAGAGAGAGGGCAAACCAGTCACGGTTGTTGTCATGGCCTGCATACAGCTGGTACAGCTCAGGAAGATAGGCGTCTTCGTAAGGAGTTCCCACGATACGTCGGTACCAGTTGACGACCCGGTCGAGGCCATCGGGATTGACCGTGGGAATGATGACGGTCACCACTTCATCGCGAACCTGTTTCCATACTTCAGCGTCGGAGGTTCCCAGATCCCATGCCTGAGTCATCGACCACTCTGCGGCGGCGATTTCTGTCGAGTGCATGTTGCAGGAGACAAAGACGACAGGGACCGCTTCGGTAACCAGTGATTCCGCCATGGCAGGGGACAGATCGCGGGGGTCGGCAATCGCTTTGCTGATCTCCTTGATTCGATCCAGATTGGCCAAATTTTCCTTGGACGAAATAACGCAGATTCTGACGGGACGACCTTCGGTGGAAGTTCCGACATTGAGAGTCATCGCTGTCGGAGTGTTTTCACCGAACTGGTCAAACCAACCGCCGATGGTTTCCCAGCCTGCCAACTCGAAATCGGTTCCGGGTGCACGTCCCATATACTCTGTAGGGGACTTTGCTTGGCCAGGAAGGTTTAGGGGAGCGAGTACCAGCAACAGTAACCAGAAAAACAGTGAATCACGCAAAATGCTCATCATGGGATCCTTCCGGAGAAGTTCTCGAATCGGATTTGGCCTCAGGATGGCACCCAGAAATGCGAATGCAACAGGGCGGCTGACTGTGACAAGGGGGTGGCTCGATGTATGCTGTAGCCATGGAGAATTCCCTGAAGACCCACGACTTCTGGCAGGCCCCTGACGACGCCCGATTGACAGGGCAGGTCTCGGTTCAGGGTTCCAAATCTGTTGCCCAGCGGGTCCTCTTCAACGCCTTCTTTGCTGCAGGAGAAAGTCGCATTGTCGGCGCTCCCGATTGTGGTGACTTGAGAGTCTTTTGTGGGGCTCTGGAAAAGTTGGGGGCTGATCTCAAGCGTGAAGAGAACGGAGATTGGATTCTCAAAGGCAACCCCTCTCCATGGCCCGCT
>JAPOLY010000074.1 GCA_029976805.1 bacterium | reverse complement strand
GGCGACGATCAATCCCAATTTTTTGGGGTCGTGGTGTTTGCGCAAATCTTTGAGAACGATGCCATCGAGTGATGACCCTTCGGAGATGACATATCCCCAAAGGAACAACTTTTCCTCTGCAAAGGTCGAGACATCAAAAGCACCCGGATGCTGAACCAGTCGCTGAATTTTTTCCGCAGTAACGGCGATCGGGTTGACGGTGGCATCCGCTCCGTACTTTTCCATCAGCTGGGAGTTTCCGGAAAGTTCGGAATTTCTCAGGCGAACCACACATTTTGCTGCGCCCAAATGCTTGGCCAGCAGGCTGACGGTAATGTTGGTTTCGTCACGGTCAGTCACAGCGATGACGAGATCCGCACTGTCGACCTTTGCCTGACGAAGAATTCGTGGGCTCGCAGCGTTGCCCTGAATCGCCTGAACATTGAGGCGGTCATCGATGCGATGAATCAATTCTCCATCGGAGTCGATGATCGTCATCTTGTGGCTTTCGGCAGACAACCTCTCAGCGAGGTGAAAACCGACCACTCCGGCTCCGACGACGACGATGCGCATTTCAACCTCCAGGCCTCTTCGGTGAGGCGGCGACCTTTGCGACTGTGACTCCCCTGATGATAGGGAAATTCGCAAAAATCTCCACGTTTCCGGGGGATACTGGATCTGGGAACCGGGAAGTTTATCCTCATTCCGGGAACAGATCTCGTTACCGGGACGTCCCGGAAGGGCCAAATCGGCCCGAACCCGTCTGGAGATAAGATGTTGAAACTTTTGAAGTCCGTCAATCAAGCCAGAGGCTCTCAATCCTGCCACAGCGGTGCTCCTCATATTTTTACACCAAAACTGATTCTGCTCGGTTTTCTCAGCCTCACTTTTTTCGTGACCGATTCCAGCCCGCGGATCCATGCACAGGAATTACCGTTGCAAAATGGGTTCGCGGCCAAGGTGAATGGTGAAGTGATCACCCTTGCTGAGGTCATGCAGCTGATCAATCGACGTCTGGAGCCCAATGTCGGGCGGGTCCCCAAAGACCTTCTCGACGCTGAACGGGAAAAACAGAAACCCATCGTTCTGCGGGAACTGATCGAAAGAAAACTGATGGTTCAGCAAGCCGGACGTGAAGGAATCGTGCTGCCGGAAGATGCCGTCGACGATTACCTGCAAAAAACTGTTGACCGCTTGAGTCGGGTTGAGGGCACACGCTTTTCCATCGACGACTACCTCTTCATGTGGAAGCAACAGTTTGGGGAGAGCGAAGTCCAGGTGAGAAAAAACATCGGTGAAGAAATTCTCATCTCCGAGTTGCAAAAAATGAAACTGACCATTTCCACGAGTATCTCTCCACGACAACTGCGTGAGTACTATCGTGAAAACATGAATGAATTCACCCAGGACGGATCGGTGACCTTTCGCCAACTGCTCGTTCCCGTGAATGACCAAGATCAACAGAAGATCATCAAACAGGTCGACGCAGATCTGGCCGCCAACAAGAACTTTGAAGAATTGGTGAGGCAGCTCTCCAGTGGACCCCGCTCCGATCAGGGCGGTCTTTACCAGCTCAAGCAGAGTCAGCTGGAGGACCGCTTCCCTCCGGTTCCAGAGGTGGTCAATGGCCTCGAAGTGGGTGAATACTCCGAATGGTTCCAGTGCCGTGGCTACGCCCACAAGATTCTTCTGGAGGAACGCATCCCCGGCGGCCCGCTCAACTTTGCTGAAGCACAAGGGCGCATTCGCATGACCCTGCGCAATCAACTGCAGGAAAAGAAGCGGATTCGCTTCGAGCGCGAGCTGTGGAAAAAAGCACAGGTGGAACTGTTTATCCCAGGAGTGCAGATTCCGAAGTTTTCCTGAACTCGCCCTGACTCAAGAAACTGTTCATAAGGAGAAGCCATGAATCTATGGACGGTTTCAGTTGTCATTCTGCTCTTCCAGGTTCCCGATACGGAACCCGCAAAAGCGTTCACGGTTGGTGCCGATACTTACAGCCTCACAACTCGTTCCCGTGAAGTGACAAACACGCTTGGGCGAGAGCAACTCATCCTCTACAGCGTCTACAAAAATGGTGATTTCCTACACCCATCGAAACAGGATGCTGGCAGATTCTTCAGCTGCCCCTTCGACAGAACTGTCGAGATTAAAAACATCTCCTCCGAAGAGCGGCAAATCGGCTGGATGCTGATTGGAGGAGGGATTTGTGGGAACACCTTTTCCTACAGGATTGAACTGATCATTCCCAGAACCAGTGAACACTTTCCCGAATACAACCACTTCACTTTTATCAGCAAGGTCATCCCCAATCTGATCCCCACTGAGAACGGTGCAAAGGTGTGTTTTTTCGAACAGAACTGGGGCGGTGGAGGAACCGCTACCAGTTTCTATGTACCTAAAAAACTAGAGATTGATGCGACTCGTGGTCGAGCAGAAATCACAAAAGGGGATGTCTTCGAAAATCTCGATTACTTTGAATATGAATCTGGCAAACCCGGATCTGGAACAAAGACTTTCCTGGGCCCCTTTGTTGCCGGGCTTGAAGCGATAAATCCTGATCTGATGCGACACGCCCTCCAGTACTACAACGAAGATGATCGAGACTGGTATGACGTCCATTTCAAGGATGGAAGCTTTGAAGGAATGAAATCACTGTTGACCAAGATCGAGGCTTTGCGCTCACTCCACGAAGAAGTGAAAAACGTGGTCGACTGGGGCCTGGGCCCACAACCCGAGTGACCCCCGAATGACCTTCACAAGTAGTGAATGGAATTACAAAAGTAAAAGCGCCGGAGGTCACCCCCCCGGCGCTTTGATCTTAAATCAGTTCTGAAAGATCTCTGATTCCCAAAGGCTCTACCGGCCGGATTCTTTTTGGGGCTCCTCAACCGTTTCTTCTTCTTTGGGCTTGTTGCGGTCGACCAGTTTTTGGACCGGCTCGGGCAACTGCTTCATCTCATCGCCCACTTCAGCGTCGTGCTCGATGGAAACGACCGTCACGGCCATGTTCTGCACACCCTGCTTCATGCGCATCATGTGCGGGTACTGGATTCCATCGATGGCCTTGTACTCGGAAGTCTTGACCTGAATCGGAATCTGGCCCATCGGCGATTCCACAGTCATGGAAACCTTGCGTACCAGACCATCCTCATCTCCGACCCAGTATTTATGGATCACGCCATCGTTGGTTTTCAAGTCGTAGATCGTGCAAGCGATGGTGTCGACGGTTTCCTCTCCCGCCTTCACTGCACTCTGATGATCCCGGGTCATCCACAGCGTGGGCTGCATCCGCGCGGAACGCTGCAACTGGGCTCTCTCTTTCCCCTTGATCAATCTCGGGCCATTGATCGGGTCGAAGGACCAGGACACATCCCCATTGATGCCCTGCTGAAACTTGCCGTAACCGGCGATCTCCATCGATTCGAAGTAGTTCCCCTGACTATCGACAAAGTTGCTCAACTCCGCCTCAAGGCCCGCATCGACGATTTTCACCGTGGAGACCATTTTGCGATTGGCAAATTTCTCCAGAGCCTCTTTGCCACCGACCGCTTTGATCGACTTCTCCTGCAACTCGGCGAGAAGAGCTTTTCCCGCTTCGTCGGCGGCGGGGGCCTTCTTGTCAGACGCATCTCCGTCTTGTGCGGACACGGGTGCACCCAGTGCCACCATCAGAAGGAGAAGCAGGAACAGGCTGCTTTTTTCTGCAAATTTCATTTTCTAATCCTTATCCAATCAAGATCTTCCGTCGCGGGCAGTTCATGCCGGACGCCATCGTTTTCAATTTTTCATCATCACCGGATTTGTGATCGGGGTCCACCCGGTTTCCCGAGGATCCAGTAAGCCGCCTTTTTCAGTGCGGGATCACCAAACTCCCGAATTTGATCGGGATCGACTTCAATATACTCATCCGGCTCCACACCGACCCCTTCCATCCGTTTCCCGGAAAAAGACACGTAGTCAGCCATGGCGTATTGAAGAATGTCGCCATTGGGAAGCTTGACGAGAACAGAAGGTAACGCCGCACCCGCAGTGGTTCGCCCGAAGAGTCGGACCCGTCCGATATCTCGCAGGCCCTGGGCCATGATCTCGGAGGTCGAGGCACTGCCTTCGTCAATCAACAACGCGACCGGCTTGACCCAGCCGTCGAGACGGGGATTGACGGAAAAGTTCATGTCATTCGCCTTGGTCTTCATCGTTCCCAGTTCGAATCCATCATCTTCAATCAGCCACCCCGCCAGTCCACAGGCCATCAAACCAAGTCCACCCGGATTGCCCCGGAGATCGAGGATCATCCCTTTGGCATCCCTGTGCTCCTGAATCGCATTTTCAAACCAGGGCATCACCTGCATGGGGCCCAGAAACATCCCCAATCGCAGATAGAGAATATCGTCTTCAAGGATGCGTTTTTCCATCTTCAGCGGAACCGGAGCGATGTTTCCAAAGCCGACTCTGGGATACTGGTCCGAAGGCGGCTGAAAAGTCAGGGTGACGGTGCGATCCTCCTGCTCATTTCTGACCAGATAATCCCTCTCGGTTCCCGGTTCTCCTGAACAGGCGGACTGAAGCGCCTGGATCGGAAGGTAGCGACTTCCAGACTCGCCCCACTCTTTCAGACGTGGCGCAAGTTCGCGCTCGCCCACCTTGAGAATTTCATCTCCCGGTTGAATTCCAGCCTTCTCGGCAGCCCCCCCCTCCTCAAGGCGGACCACGATAGCGCGACCATTAGAGACTCTCAGGATCATTCCCGCCTCGCCTTCGCTGGGACTTCCTGAAAGCTCCTGACTGGCTGAGTCGGGGATCACACCAAAGTGGGACATCTCCAGACTGGCGAGCAATCTGCGCATCGCCGATCGGGCTTCGTCAGCACTTTTCGCATCCTCAACCTGTTGACGACACTCTCCCTTGAGGTCTCCCCAGCACTCCTCCAGATAAGCCGGATCCCAAAAGGTCTCTTCGATCATTCGGGTCATCTCATCGAATGATCTCAAGAAGAGCGCCTTTTGTTCCTGGGTCATGGGCTGGGATCTCCCTGGCAGCCCAAGGCAACCCGGAATCAGAATCAACAGCGCAAACACTGCGATCAGAATTGAGCGTCGTTGGTTGGCAAACATCGGTCACCTTTCAGGGATCTCCGCTATCACTTCCTTGGTATCCTACAGGCACTGCCCCCGAGGGGGCAGATTTGAAGTGCGGATTTGTGGTTGGAGCCTTCCCCATGACGAAATACCCCGTCGAAATCTGTATCGACCAGCCAGATCACATCCGTTTCCTGTCTTCGGAAAACTGCCAGCGGATCGAGCTGTGCTCTCACCTGGAAGAGGACGGTCTGACCCCGTCTGCAGTTGCAGTGAAATCAGTCTGTGATTCAGGGTTCGAAGTGGTGGCGATGGTGCGACCCCGATCCGGGGACTTCGTTCACTCAGCGGAAGAAATTGAGCTTATGAAGCAAACCATTCCCGAAATGCTCGAAGCCGGCGCTTCCGGCATCGTCTTGGGTCTGCTCGATGGGCAAGGCAGGGTTCCCGAAAAGGAACTGAGTGAACTCGTCGCCCTGTGCTCCGACAAACCGGTCACCTTCCACCGGGCCTTCGATCGCAGTGTGGATCGTGCGGCGGATCTGGAGATTCTGATCGCCAGCGGCTGCCAGCGGGTGCTGACCTCCGGAGGGAGCGCCAGCGCGTGGGAGGGCCGAGGGGAATTGGGCCAGTTGGTGATTCAGGCCAATTCCCGAATCGACATCATCGCCGGTGGCGGAGTGCGACCAGGACACGCGGCGGAGTTGATCGCCACCACCGGGGTTCCGTGGATCCATCTCTCAGCCCGCAGGGATTCTTCGTACCCGGATCCCGATCTGTTGAGGGAATTACAGGTGGAACTGGCTTCCATCGATCGCTAACGACACTCCCCACCTCATGGTATCCTGTGGTTTTCCCGGAAAGGTACAGGCTTGGAAAAAGTCCAACCCGACAACTTCAAATTCAGCCTGGGCGGCTTCAGTCGCACTTCCTGGCAGGTCAGCTGGGAGGGCGGGAAACTGTTGTGGCGCAAGTTCGGCCCTGAGTGGCAGGAACTGACCTGCGAGGAGATCGAACCCTCTGACGAGCAGTGGGTCACCTTCTGGACCACGCTGGACGAGAGCCGAATCTGGAGTTGGGACGAAGCCTACTACATGGAGGCGACCCGGGCCGGAGAAGGTCTCCCCGAAGATGCTTCCATCGAAGAATTGGCAGAACTCAGCGATGACATCCTTTCATGGGCAGTGGAGATTCTGCTCAAGGACGGACGCTACATCGATTCCTCCGGCTCCAATGCCGTCCCTGGTCAAACAGCCAAGGCTCGCGCTTCCAGACACCGCCGCCGCCGGGGAGGACGCTCTCGCCGTCCACAAAAGCCTGAGGCGGAAGTGCAAGAAAGCGCAGACAACACGGCAATCATGCTCGCCGATTCCAATGCCGGAATCCCCGAAAACACCTTCGACCTCTTTCTCGAAGCCCTGAAGACTCTGATCCAGGGGCGCGAATTGGGTGATGAAGAGCAGATTCCGGAAGCAGTGGAAACATCCTTCCGTGGCCGCACCGAAAAGAAACGTTCGAAAAAATCCCCGCTGGAAATCCTTGAGGCAGAAACCGGAGAAGCGACCAGATCCCGCAAGAAACGACGGACTCTTCGCCGCCGCGATGGGTCAGGGAGCAGCAAATCTGAAACCACCCGCACCACCCGGAAACGGTCGGGACGGCGTCGCAAGGGTGCCGGTCGCCCAGCCGATGGCGAAACGGTCGGTACCGAGGGTGCTGGCACAGAGGGTGTGAAGAAGAAACGCCGTCGCCGCAGACGTCGCTCTGATGCTCCGGCCTCAGCTGCAGCCGGGGAAAACAAACCTGCCGAGTCGAGCGGTGAAAACCGGTCCCCGGCACGGAGACGCCGCCGGCGCAAACCCGCCGGTTCCGGATCCAGACCTGCCGGTGCAGGACCTTCGAATGGTCCTTCTGATCCCGGTGCGAAATCTGCAGGTGAAGGTTCCGCAGGTCGTCAGTCAGCAGGTGGCGAAGGCGCAACCAAAAAGAGACGCCGCCGTCGTCGTCGCAGACCTGGAGGCAAGGGGGATTCCGCTCCTGCTTCCGGTGGTGAGTGATCGAACCCTAGCGTCGTCCGAAACGGGCAGCGACCTGAATCACCCTTAACTCGCGCAAGGGGTCATTGGTCTCGATGGTGAGTTTTCCACGCAGAATCGGCTCCTTGCGATACTCGGTCAGGGTCAACAGCACCCGATAGTTCTTTCCCGGGACCACTTCCGTCACCATCACATCCAGCGTCCCCTCCGGAAACCCCTCGAGCGTGGCGCCCAATACCTTGAAGTCGAGATCCGCATCGATGTTCAGGAGCTGGACCATCTTGGTCACCGCTCCCTTGGAGTTTTCTCCCAATAGGCGATCGGTATCGCGATTTCCAAACTGGAGCACACTGGCCGGCGAAACCTGAACCGATTCCATATGGTGAATCTCTACATAACGACCCACCACCACCGATCGCCCATCCTTGACTTCGATCATCAAGTCCAGGGGATCCTTGATCACTCTCGGTGTCTCTGAAGGCGGCACCGTGATCTCGATGGAGTACTCCCCATCCTTGGTCACCTCTTCAAAGTCGGTAATCTCGAATTCTCCATTTCGCGAGCGGGCACCGAGAATGTTGAAGCCGTAATCGGTTTTCGCCAGCAGGCGAACCCGTGCTTTCTTCTCATTACGATAGAGACCGGTGATCTTGATCGGATTGGGATCGGATTCAAAAAGGCTGGTGATCTTGGCCGCAAAGATGAAGCGGATCTTGGATCGCTCGACGTCATTGTTTTCCAGAGTGATGCCCTTGCGGGTGTCGCCCGGTTTGACCTTCTTGCTGTCGATCTCAAATTTGACCACACCCTTTTCACCGGGCTCAAGACTTCTGGGAAAATCAAGAATCTTCGTGCAGCTGCAGCTGGGGTTGGCTCGCCAGATCTTGAGGGTAGCTGTCCCCTCATTGCTGACCTCAAACTCACGGACGATCACCTCGCCCTGCAACATCTCTCCATAGTCGGGTTCATCCAGAGGAATGGATATCACTGGAGCGGGAGTCTCCTGGGGATCCTGATGCGCCTGCAACGGGGAGACGTTCACCGAAGCCCATCCCAAAAGACCGACAGCGACGAGAGTGAACGAGGTCCTGGACAGGTTCAGGATCACCTGGTTCAGGAGGTACAGGATTCCGGCTTTCAACATCCCGATTCCTTTCGAGGACTGGCAAGCGGTACAATCTCTCCGGCAGTCCGAGGATCTCGCACATGAAGGAGCAGGCCCAATGATCCCCAACCCGCAGAAGAAGTTCAACAGCAGAAGCAAAATCGCCTGCTGGATCAGAGCGGTGTTGCTCGTTATGGCCACCGGATGGGTATCTGCCGGCCTGGACGCTTCGGAAACATTTCCCCTTGGAATCCTCGGTGGCACCGGAACGGTCAGCCCTGAATCGACCTGGATTCAGATCGAAACCGTGGCGGACGATTCGGCGGGAAAGTTGGCGGGACTTCAGGTCGGTGACCGACTGGTCGGTCTCAACGACACTTCCTTTACTCCCCATTCAGCCAAAGTGGACGCTGGCGGTTCAGGGCCCCAGAAAAACCTGGGTGAAACACTCGATTCCGTCGCCTCAAAAAAGGAAAAAAAAGACCGGATCCTGTCCCTGAAAATTCGCAGGCCTTCAGAAGAAAATCCGGAAGGGGAGGCCCTCACCCTCCCCTGCTCTCTCCCCCATCGTCCTTCCCTACGCGAGCAAGCCGGGGTTGATCTGTTGATCCTCAACTCCCGCAAACAACTGCTTCGCTCCCTGAAACCTGCGGGTTACTGGGATGCTCCGGTAGGGCTGACCGGGGATCGGGTCTTGACCGCATGGGCCTGCGTAGCGCTGCTGGCAACCCAGCCCGACAAGGACAAGAAAGACCTGACCCCCATTTTAAAATGGCTTCAGGGCCCTGAGGGCCGGGCCTGGATCCCGGAAGATCCGAAACAAAAGGGACCAGACAACCTCGGCAACTGGGCACTGACCGCCACAGCCATGGCTCTCTCTGAAGCCCAGCTGATCAACCCCACGGAAGAGAACGCCAAAGTGATTCAGACCATCTGCGATGCCCTGCGCGCAAGGATGGATGAGCAAGGCATGTTTGGACACGACGTTGTCACCGGCTATCGGGGAAAGGGATTCAATGTGATCAATACCCTTTCCCATATGGCTTGGTCCATCTCAGAGATTGCCGGAGCAAAAATCCCGGATGAATCTTGGAATTTGAGCCTCGAACAGATTCGCCAGTCCATCGATCCCAATGGCGGGATTCGCTATTGGACGATGAAGAATACGGGAACTGCAGATGCCTCCCTGCGTACTTCTTCGATGGCCCTCGCCCTGTTGCTGAAAAGTGGTGAAGAGAAATTGAAGGACCGCTTCTGCAACTATCTGGATCAATACCGTGCACGAACGAGGGAAGCACACGCGGTCGGTTCCATGGGAATGCTGCTGGCCCCTGCGGTTCTGTGGCAACACGACCGCCAGGCCTACCAACGCTTCGTCGATGAATGGCGCTGGTATCTGGCCCTGACTCAAAACCACCGGGGGCAAATCCGCTATATCGGCGGAAAAAAGAACAACGGTGGCGACGGCTACCTGGGAAAACACCGCATGGCATGCGCCATTGCCCTGATGATGCTGAGCCCTCCCCAAGAGAAACTGCGAATCTTCCGGTCAAAATAGGGCCGTCCTGCCCACTTGAACTTAGAAGGGCGGCAGTCGGAAAGACACCGGGGGATCGCTATAATCGGGGCATGCGAAGAAGAATTCTGACCCTGCTGCTGTTCATGATCACGTTCCTCGTCTCGACCGATCGAGCCGTGGCCCAATCGGGGGAAGTGATGATTGAACCGGGTCCTCTGGTATGGGATTCCACATCAGGGACAGGTGTCTTTCCGGTTTATTTCACCAACGATGTCGCCATTGTCGGATTTCAATTCGACGTCATCCTTGATTCACCCACCGGAGTTCTCGATGAAGCCTGTTGTGGAGTCGCAGGGTCTCTCGGATACGACATCGGTTCTGGCAGCACGACCATATTGGGGTTCAGCATCACCCTGACTCCCATCCCCCCCGTACCGACTCCGCAGACTCTGGTGGAAGTCACCATTTCGACCACAGACGGATTGCCCTACGACGGAACCATCTGTCTGGAAGCAGCTGTATTTTCCGATCTCAACGCCAACGCCATCCCCACGACCATCGGTCCCTGTTGGGATGGTGGCTCACAGTTTCGACGGGGTGATTGCAATACAGATCAGACTTTCAATCTGGCCGATGTGATTTTCCAGTTGGCGTTTCTCTTTACCGCCGGGCCAGCCAGTTCCTGTCAGGATGCCTGTGATACGAATGATGACGGCGGTGAAAATCTCGGAGACGCCGTCTATTCTCTGGCCGCCCTCTTTTCAGGCGGCCCCTCCCCGGTCGCTCCGGGTCCGGTGAACTGTGGCATGGATGCGTCCGTGGATTCCCTCGATTGCGAGAGCTACTTCAACTGCAATTGATCACTCCGGCTGCGGATGAGCCTCGTAAGCTTCCTGCATCCCGGGAGCCCATTCAAATGTGGGGAGTGCCTGTCCCTTCAGGGTCGACAGATGAGTTTCCTGCATCCGTTCACGGGGATGAATATAGCGCCACTCACCGTCACCGAAGATCTCCTCACACAGTGCAGCCACTGCAGGATCATACTCCCTGAGTTCTGCGCGGGTGTTCACATGATTGTGCTGGGGATCATTTTCCCGGTTGGTGTTGAACCAGCTCTGCACCGCTTCCGCCCAATATTCCATGCGATTGGTGGAGGCGTAGACGCCCTTCCAGAGGCCGCGATCCATGGCGTCCTGATACGCCTGGTTGAGTCGAGGGTCGAACGTCGGATCGACGGTATTCAGCCCCATCTCATGAATGGCGTGGGCAAACTCGTGAATGAGGATGTTCTCTGTGGCATAGGGATCCCCTTTGAATCCCAGAAGGTTTTCTTCACCACAGGAAACACACGGCCGCCACTTCGTCGCTCCGAGGCCACGGGCTCGCCGATCCCAGTACTCCGGAGGACGCAGGTCCGAATGTTCCGGCACATCCGTGGTCCATTCATCGTGGGCCATCACTGTGAAACGGGTCTTTGCCACCCCCATCGCAGAGAGCACCTCCGGACGATGGCCAACCATCTTCATGATCAGATAGTGGGCCTCGAGCAACGCCTCGGGATAGACCTCCCTGCTCGCCACCACAGGAACCCCGCCCGCATCGCAGTACTGCTGATAGAACTCAGCCATAGTGAAGTCTTCGCGGACTTCTACGGGAACTTCCGTGACCTGCAAATCT
>JAPOLY010000013.1 GCA_029976805.1 bacterium | reverse complement strand
CTGGCAAAGAGCAGGAGGGCGACAACGAGAAGTGCGAGAACCTGAAAGATCGCTGGATCCATTCTTCGGCTCCTGTTCCCCGGGTGGGCACAAGTTGGTCAACTTGTCTGCGTATTCATGTCCCCGGACCATGCCGGAGGTTAGCCTGAGAGGATAACGGGGATCACCTCCTTCTCTCCAGTCCAATCCGCGAGAGACAGGCAGGTTGTCTGGGATCTCCCGATCAGTGGAGGATTATGACGTCTGTTTCCGGCCTATCGGGAGAACGATTTGAAGTGGTCGTCATCGGCGGAGGGCTCGCCGGATTGGCAACCGCTGCCTCTCTGGGAGCTCAAGGCTGTCATCCGATCCTCGTACTCGAGTCTGAAACCGCACCCGGAGCCCATTCGAGTGGGAAAAACGCCGGATTGGTTCGTCAGGCCGCTGAAGATCCACAGACCACCGAGTTGTGTGTCAGGGGAGCCGAGCTGATTCGGCGGCGGCAGCAGCGGTGCCCCGACCTTTTTCAACAATCCGGCTCGCTGATAATTTCCGACGAAAACCATGTTCCCGCTTCCTCATGGGCTCAGGTGGAGCCACAAATTCTATCAGAAGATGCGGTACGCCAGCATTATCCAGAACTTCAGGCCTGGCCGGGGGGGCAAGCGTACTGGACGCCGACCGATGGCATTATCGATGTCCCCAAACTTTTGGGGAGCCTGATGGAGGACTTGGTTTCGGGCGGAGGAGATGTCGCATTCGGAGCCGCTGCGGGTCGTGTCAAAAAATTGGATTCCGGTGGGTTTCAGATCGAAGTGCGGGCGAGTTCCAGCGGGAATCCGGTCATTGGCGAAGTCCTGTGTGACCAGTTGGTCATCGCCAATGGAGCCTGGGCCGCGGAGTTTTCTGGGGCGAGCGATATGCCCATCTCATTGAACGTGACCAATCGGGGTTGTTTGATCACGGATTCCGGAGGATTCGACAATCAGGTACGTCCGTGGATCTGGTCGGACCTTGCTGGCTGGTACCTCCGACCGATGGGTGATTCCCTTTTATGGAGTGCCTGTGAAGAAGAGGAAGCCGCAGCAGGGGTCCTGAATCTCTCCACTGATTTAGAGGACTATTGGCGTGAAAAGGTGAAGGGTAGTTGGGATCCTTCTGGGCAATCCCTGAAGCGACTCTCTTCCTGGGTGGGGCAGAGGACCTTCTGTCCCGACCGCAAGTTTCTGTTGGGTGAGGACTCCCGGTGTCACGGCTGGCATTGGGCAGTGGGTCTGGGAGGGCATGGAGTCACCTGTGCCCTGGCGGTAGGTGAACGGGTTGCCGGCAGTGTACTGGGTGAAGATACACCCGCAGATTGGGCATGGTCCGAAGATCGATTTGTTTCCTCTTCGAAGAGTTTGCCTTGAGTTGAGCCCAAAGGGGCTGATGATTCAGAGGTCCACGACCGGGGGGATAACAGGTGGTGGAGACCGATACCGGAATCTTCCAGTGAAGGATTTGAGGGGTTATGCCAAAAACAAAAAAGACTCGTGGTGCAAAGAAGAAACAGGACATGCTGACGGCAAAAAACACCAATCGTCATGCACTGTATCAGAGCGCGGTTCAGGAACCCGAGGCGGATACAAGATTCATGGAAGAGGTCTTTGTTGCCAACTATGACCGGCGACCCATCCTGTTGCGCGAAGATTTTTGCGGGACCGGTTTCCTTTCGGCCACGTGGGTCAAGGAGAAGTCAGATCGCAGGGCGATCGGGTATGATCTGGACGAACCGACTGTGGAATGGGGAATGACCCACAACGTTGCGCCGCTGACAGAAGAAGAGCAGAGCCGAATCCAACTCAAAGTCGCGGACGTTCTCGAAGCGCCGCTGGATCCCATCGACGTCGTTTGCGCCATGAATTTTTCCTGGTGGATATTCAAGAAGAAAGAACAGCTTCTGAACTATTTCCGTTCTGTTCGCAAAAGCCTGGCCGATGAGGGAGTTTTTGTACTCGACATCTATGGAGGCAGTGAAGCCTACATCGAAGTCGAGGAAGAGCACGACAAGGAGTTGGACGGCAAGGATTTCCTGTACGTTTGGGATCAGGACAAGGTCTGCGGGATCTCGGACGAATTGCTGTGCCATATCCACTTCAAGTTCAAGGATGGCTCTGCCATGAAGAAAGCCTTTACCTATGACTGGCGCAGGTATGGCATGCGCGAGACTCAGGATCTGCTACTCGATGCCGGTTTTGGCAAAGTGGATGTCTACTGGGAAGGCACCGATAAAGACGGCGATGGCAACGGTGAATTCACCAAGGAGACCCATGCTGAAAATACCGAAGCGTGGATCGCCTATCTGGTGGCAACACCCTGAACTGATTTGTTGAGATCGGTTATTCCGGGGTGACGCTGGCCGTCATCCAACCGACAACCCGGTGACCCGCTTCTTCAAGAGCACGAGTCGCCGTCATCAGAGTGGCCCCAGTGGTCATGACGTCATCAATGAGGACGATTCTTGCAGGCTTCTCGCCAGGGAACAGGTGCTGAAGAAATCGGGGAATTGCCGGATTCCGGCCCACGCTTTCCTTTACGCGGAATCGTTGGGGTGGCAGGTTTCTTCTCTGCTGGGCACTTTTTCCGGCTTGGCCAGTAATTCCGTTTTGCCTCAACAGTGATTTCTTTTTCAATCCCAGATCGAGAGCCAATCCATCGGTCAAGGCTGCGGTCAACGGTTGCCCTTTGAGAAGGAGACGCCAAAGGCTTCGCGGGATCGGAATCAGCAATGGAGCAGGATCCGTAATTTTCCCGTTCCACTCGGGAGGCTGATTCCAGTTCTGGGCCATCGCCCTGGCCAGGTCTCTGGCGAGGTCGGGGCGATCACCATGCTTGGCCCTGAGGATCCAGCGTCGAAGAGTTCCATGATGGGGTCCCAGAGCCCTGAATGGACGAAGGGGGACATTGACCGGGCAAATGGGGCAATCGGTCGTCGTGGCACCGGGAAGATGGAGGCAGCGGCCACAAATCGTCTCAAATGTCTCGAGTTCCAGAGCACAGGATTCGCAAAGAGGGAAATCGTCCTGCAAAAATCGCCTGGGAGGCAACAAGGCAGGGGCCAAAGGTGTCTGGGCACACAGCCGACAACTCTCAGGCAGCCAGAGATTTTTCAGGGTTTCAAGAACCCGGTATCGTTTTCGGACGTCCATTGATCCAGAACTGGTCGGCTCAACTGGACAGCGGGGAGGGATCACGCTATCTTTTCCATCTGTGCCGGTGTAGCTCAGTTGGTAGAGCAAAGGAATCATAATCCTTGGGTCCGGGGTTCGAGTCCCTGCGCCGGTACCAATTCAAATTTGAACTCCCGCGAAGCGACGCTTCCGGGAGTTTTTTCGTTTTCGGGGTGCTTTGTTCCCAGTTGCCGCTCACAGCCTCTCTCTTGGGCAGGGGCTTGTTTCGATGGCTCTTCGCTGTCATTTTCTCCTTTGTGAGACAAGAATTCCCGGTCATTGAATCGACCCTGTCGTCGAACCCTTCCGTGGAATTACAGTGTTTTCAGGGAAAGAGCATCTCGCAAACTTCGTTCCAGAGAGGACCCGTTGGTGACAGACGAATCCCATCCCGGAACTGATTCCGGACGTCCTCCGATCGATGCCGAACTGGTGCGCAAGACCGCTCGCCTGGCTCGACTGGAAATCGACGAATCTGAAATCCCGCAAATGGTCGAGCACATGGAAAAGATTCTCGATCTGGTCGCAGATCTGGGAATCGGTTCCGGCTCACAAAGTGACTCCTTCACTGAAACAGAAGGAGAATCCACCCTTCCAGTCAGTGAATGGCGTGAGGATGTTCCGGCCACTGAAGACCAGCCGGGCGGTCCCCGGGATCCAAAAGCGCTCGGCAGCAATGCCCCCGATTGGCGAGATGGTGCTTTTGTGACTCCGCGAGTTGTGGGAGGGGATTGAGATGGGGGAATCGGCCGGTAGCGGAGTTTTGCCCGCACCTGAATCGACCAGTCTCGAAGTCATGGCTCATCTGAAAACGGGCAAGTGCACGACTGTCGAGTTGATTCGTCATTATCTCAAATATCTGGATACGACAGGTCGCGATCTGGGAGCGGCGGTAGAAATCCTTTCCGATTCAGCCCTGGCAGCAGCACAGGAAAGTGATGCGCGCAGGGCTTCCGGAAAACCTCTCGGTTGTCTGGAGGGAGTGCCCTTCACTGCGAAGATGAACATCGCTACCAGAGAGGGAACCACGGATGCTGCCAGTGGCATGCTTCGCGGTTTTGTTGCGTCTGAGGATTCCACTGCTGTTGCAAGGTTGCGTGCCGAGGGTGCCATACTCGTGGGCAAATCCAACTGTGATGAGTTTGCCATGGGAGCTTCCAACGAATCTTCCCATCACGGAGTGGTGCACAACCCCTGGGATCGAGACCGTGTCCCGGGAGGATCGAGTGGCGGAGCCGCTGCACTCGCTGGAAGTTTTGGTTGGGCTTTTCATCTCGGAAGCGATACCGGTGGCTCAATACGTCAGCCGGCAGCCTTTTGTGGTGCTACGGGAATGAAGCCCACATGGGGCAGGGTTTCGAGGCGAGGCCTGGTAGCCTTTGGCTCCAGTCTCGATCAGATTGGACCTCTGACGCGGGATGCCCGTGATGCTCAATTGGTGTTGTCTGTCATGGAGGGCAGGGATCCTCTGGACGCGACCAGCCAGTCCTTCAATCCCTCTGAAACTTCTTCCATGAAGCGAATCGGTCTCGTTTCTGAAGGATTGACGGAAGCCATCGCCCCAGAGATTCGTCAGCGCACAGTCGAGGTTGTCGAACAATTGAAAAAAATGGGGCATGAAGTGGTCGAGGTCTCTCTTGGGACCCTGTCCAAAGCCAATGCCTGTTATCAAGTGATCGCCACGGCAGAGGCTTCCTCCAATCTGGCAAGATTCGACGGGATCCATACCGGTCAGCGTGTGGAATCCGAGGACCTGGAAGAGTTGTACAGTAAAAGTCGAAGACAGGGATTTGGAGCAGAAGTTCGCCGGCGCATCATGTTGGGAACTTTTGTGCTCTCCTCAGGGTACATCGATGCCTATTACGGCAAGGCTCAACAGGTTCGCAGTGAGATCCGTCAGGAGATGTTGTCTGCCCTTGATACGGTGGACTCTCTGATGATGCCGGTCTCTCCCTTCGCGCCCTTCAGGATCGGTGAACGAGTGTCAGATCCGTTGGCTCTCTATGCTTGCGATATTTTGACGGTGACCGCCAACCTTGCCGGTGTGCCTGCGGTTGCGATTCCCTGTGGATTTGATTCTGAGGGATTGCCGATCGGTTTGCAGTGGATGGGCAAGCATGGGGACGATCATCGCCTCCTCGATCTTGCAACGAGCTTGCAGGACCAGGACGATTCATGGCGAGGGCTGCCGCCGGGAGGATCCCAATGAGCTGGACAACCGTCGTCGGACTCGAAATTCACGCTCAAATGGCGACGCAGACAAAAATGTTCTGTGCCTGCAGGCGAGGTTCATCGACTTCCCCCAATGAAAGTATTTGTCCTGTCTGTGTCGGTTGGCCGGGGGCGTTGCCTGTTCTGCAATCAGAGGCGATTCGCTGTGCGATTCGGGCGGCGCTTTGCCTCCACTGCGATATTCAGGAATTCAGTCGTTTCGACAGAAAGAATTACTTCTACCCGGATTTGCCCAAGGGGTATCAGATCAGTCAGTTCTATCGACCCTACGCCTTGGGTGGAGTCATTCCCTTTGAGCGGGAAGACGGATCACCTGCCGAGTTACCTCTGGTGCGGATTCATATGGAAGAGGACGCTGGAAAATCGGTTCATGAATCGGATGGCACTAGCCGGATCGATCTGAACCGTTGCAGTTCTCCTTTGTTGGAAATCGTGTCAGAACCGTTGCCGATGACGGGTAAAGAAGCGGCTTCCTGCGTGCGATCAGTCAGGGACCTATTGCGCTGGGTGGGGGTTTGTGATGGAGACATGGAGAAAGGGAATTTACGCTGTGACGTCAATGTCTCGGTCATGCCTGCAGAGAGCAGCGAATACGGTACTCGAACCGAACTGAAGAATCTGAACTCTTTCGTTTCAATCGAGCGTTCTGTTCTCGTTGAATCGGCAAGGCAAATTGAAGTCTTGACCGGTGGAGGAGAGATCCGCCAGGAAACCCGATTGTGGGATCAGGATCGGGAGATCACCGAGAGTATGCGCGGGAAAGAGGATTCGCCCGACTATCGCTATTTCCCGGAGCCGGATCTGCCTGTGGTGCAGATTGGTTCGCAGGATGTTGAGGAACAACGGGCCGCTCTCCCGGAGATGCCAGAGATTCGTTTGTCACGTTGGCTCAACGATTACGGCTTTCCTCAATTGGAAACGGTTCCATTGATGGCTCGCCGGGCAAATGGCGACTATCTGGAAGAAGTGATTCAAGCGGGAGCGGATCCTTCTTCTGCAAGTAATTGGTTCAGGGGAGAAATTCTCAGGCATCTCAATGACCGCTCAGAAAAAATCGAGGATTTCCCTGTCAAAGCCGCTGAACTGGCTGCATTGATTGCTGCCGTCAAGGAGGATCGCCTCAGTGGTGGAAGAGCGAAGTCTCTCCTGCAGGAGGCTCTAAGTCCTGCCGTTTCGCTGAAATCGCTCATCGAAGATGCGGGCAGCCAGGAGCAGGACTCGGACGCCTTGGCTGAGTGGGTCGATCAGGTCATGCAGGAGAATCCGGATGCGATTGCCAAGATCAGGGCGGGGGATATGAAGCCCATGGGTTTTCTGATGGGACAGATTATGAAACTCAGTTCTGGACAGGCACATCCGAAGAAGGTTCAGGAACTGATTCGATCGCGATTGTCTTAGGAGCCCTCAGGGAGATGGAAGAAATCTCATTGGCGGCCCCTCTGCCGTGATGACATATTCTGCACTCCTGCCGGCTCTCTGCAGTTGCAGTTTTGTTGTGTCAAAGGGGTGGACGAGTATTAACGCAGGAACTTCCAGTTGATCGCCTGCGAAGTGGACCACCGTACCGGGCTCGGAATCAACCAAGACAGGGAATCGAAGGTTCAACGATTCATCGTGGGCCGGGTGTTCGAGGATCAGCGATCTCAAGAATTGGTGGCATGCAGCAAGATCCCCTTGTGCCAGAGCTTTTTCCGCCGATTTTTTGAGTTGGGTCGCTTCCCGATCTGCTTTTTCCCATTCCTCCCGGAGTGATCGGGACTCTTCCTGGGCTCCCTGTAATTCGGCACTCTTCAACAGGTCGAGAGATCGAGAGTGCAAACCCAGGCGTCTGTACTTTCGAGCGTCGGCGAGGATTTGAGCACGTTGGCTGGCATAGTCATGTGCCAGATTTTTTTCTCGATCTGCTACGAGAGCTGCCGCTGTATTGAGACCGCTTTTCCAGGGGCCGTCGGGCAAGAGGATCAACCATGGGCGGGCGTTTCTTTGCCAATCCGATGGGGGAAGTGTCTCTGCGCTGGTAATCAGTGTTTGCAAACGGGATTCTGCAAGAATCACCATGCTGACAAGCGAGACAAAGAAAAAGATCAGTACGAATCGCGGTAACAACCGCAGCAGGTTCGGTAACCAGTTTCGTGGAGTGTCTTGCCGGGATTTTTTGAGGTGCGAAAGACTTCGTGCCACTTTTCTGGCCCGATTGATGCGCCCTTCATTGGCCAATCTGGAAGCCATTCGTTTCAAGGCCTCTTCTGAGGCTTCGATTTCGCCGTGATCAATCAGGAACTCCAGGCGTAATTGTTGCATCTCTTCATCTTCGGGATGCAGGGCTTCGAGGCTGTCCATCAATCGGAGAGCTCTTCTTTTCTGGCCACTGCGATACAGCCGCGTTGCGATGCGGGTTCCCTCACGAATCTGATCACTGGAGTTTTTGTAAGTGGCGATCAGGTCCAGGCGGATCTGATCATCGTCAGAGGTGTCGATGGCTTCGCGTAGCCAGCGTCTGCCCAAGTCGAGATCTCCTGCGGACAGATATTGTTCCGCGAGCTCTATGACCAGTTTCTGTCGCAGATCAGCCAAGTCTGCTTTCTCAAAATCACCTGTGCTGACCTCGTCGAGTACCTCAATCGCCTCTTTCAGGCGTTTTGATTCCCGGTGAGACTCAATAATTTTGAGTTGGGTATGTCTTGCTGCTTCGTGGTCACCAAGGAGTTGCAGAGTGCTGGCTGTCAAATGAAGCAAAGCAACAGGGTTGGCGGCCAGTGGGAGGGCTTGCTGTAACTGATCCAGCAAGTCTCTCTGCTCTTTTGTGTTGAGGTTGGAGGGGTTGCAGGAATCGAACTCCGGGAGTCGTTTTTTCAACAGTTTCCCATTTTGTAGTCCTTCAGACAGAACCTTCCAGGTGATATGGGGAACAAAAGGTGAACTCGAGATGATTTCCCGAAGATCTCTGAATCCATCGACCAAATCGAAGATTCGATGGGATACCCATGAATGTGTTTTTGATGGGGTTTTCTTGCCCAATGAGGACTGGATCAAGACTTCATCGAGTGATGGGAACAGATCAATAGCTCTGACCAGATCTTCCGAAATATGGTCAATCCGTTGAATCAAATCGGATGCACTCAGGCTGATCGTCTGATTTTCGACCTTGGGGATTGAAGTGGTCTGACCTCTTTCGAAGAGGAAACCGTCTTTGCAGAAATAGAATGAAAAGACGAGTTCATCGATGAAGAGGGAGTTTGTTTCCCGGTTTCTGTTGTTATCGAGAGAGCTCAGCAGAACGGACATCCATTTGGTTAAGGAATGGTCACCCTTTTGCCAAGACTCGAGTAATCGATCCAGTTCTTCAGTCTCGATGGACTTCAGCAGTTCAGGGGCTGTGGGGAACCAGTTCAAGGTTTGCCCAGTACTGACGTGAACTGCTTTTCCATCGAATGTGTATTTGCGGCAAAGCGACCCTTTTCCAACATGGAAATGGCCCGTTTCGCCACTTTTCAGAGCATTTCTCAAAAGGGAGTGGAACTCTTCCTTCATGTCTTACTTTCCGGAACCGGACTGGACTCTGTTGGGAGCCGATTGGAGAGACTTCGCCCGTTGATAAAGGGGGTCCCGATCATTCATTTCCTGGACCTTCTGCCTGAGAATCTCAAACCCACGGGGAGCATTGGATTTTGCCAGTCCACGCAACACTGCTTCACGGGTGCGACCACAATCCGATTGAAGAAGTGACTCGATGACGGTTTCTGATTTGGAGTCTCCTGTTGCAGCCAGGGTTTCGATGCACAGCAATCGAAGTTCTCCGCGGGAAGTAGAGATTTCCTGAATCAGCCATGGATGAGTTTCACGCATGTTGAGCTTGCGGAATGCAATGGCGAGTTTGGCTTTGCCGGCATTGTCAGTGTTGAGCCAAGAACTGATCAGACGGGCTTTCTGGCGAGTCGTTCCTGACTTTTCGAGGTAGCGAAGCGTCAGCCAGCTGACTGTTCCGTCCGGTGAATGGGGGATCAGTTCAGAGAGTCCCGCAGCTTCAAACTTCCAGTCTCTGCTGAGATACAGGTTGAGCCAGGAGCGTTGGCATGCGGGATCGACCTCCATGGAAAATCTGTTTTCGAGAATCCGCTGTTGGTCTGCTGTCACTTTCACATCGGATCGACTCCACCAGCCGATGGCAATACGGCGAATATCCCGATCGGGGGATTCGATCAGGCGCAGGGCAGCGTCGTATTGTGGCTCCTCTTTCAGGAGCAAGCGAAGGTCGTCGAGTTGACTGAAATCGTTCATGCGAAAAAATCCGCGAGGCAGGAGCGTGGCCACGTGAATCGGGTACAAGTCATCCGATTCCGCCGCCACGAGCCATGCCCCGCGGGTGCCGGTTTGGGCGCCGATTCCTTCGGTGCCCGCACCTTCCGGCTCTCTCCACCAGCTGACGGAAGAACCTGACAACAGGTTCCCGGGCGTATCCGCCGTCAAGTGATAGAGAAGATCCCTCTCTTCTTGCAGTATCTCGGTCACCTCACCAGCCACGACAGTTTGTGCATGGCGGAATAGCAACCAGGGATCATCATTGGCAATCAGGGCTCTCTCCTGATGAAGGAAGAAAACTCCGCAAATGAATCCCGTGACACCGTAAAAAATCTTGTTCATGTTTCCTCTTTGCAATCAGTTCTCGAGCACGATCCACTCGGCGATATAAGCTTGGTTCAATTCGTTGAATCGATAGCCCGCAGGTCCTTCGACGAGGGCGGACGTCAATCCCAGTGCTGAAGACATGATGTTGTTTCCAGGAGTATCGACGTGATAAGGAGTTGTGAAATAGCCCGTGAAATCAGCACTCGTGACTCCACCGAAGAGCCCCAGTGGGGGGTGTCCATTGGTGCAGAGTCCAATGGCATGGCCAATCTCATGGGTTGCGACGACACTGATCAATCGACTCCAGGCATCAATGGCGCTCCAGATGTCATCAAATCGTGCGTTTGCACTGGCACTGTTGGATGGGTTTGTTCTGTCAAATCCGGGTGAGAGAACCAGTGTGTCTTCGGAGTGGGTTCCTACCGGGTTTCCATAACCGGGAATGAGTGCTCCGAAACGGCTTAAAAAGGTTCCGCTTCCCCAGTAGTACTGGACCATGTTTGAAGAGAAAACACCTCTGCCGGACACACGCTCATCGTCGTAATGCTGGTTGCGTGCGTCAAAGGTCGCTCGCCCCAGGGCAAAGCTTTCCACAGTTGTATCGTCACCACCGATTCCCAGGGCACTGTTGTAATTGAATGCGGTTCCCTGGAAGGAGATCCTTGGCTGCAGGTCGGAGAGTTCGGTTTTTTCGAACAGAATCCGAATCCGTTCAATGACCTGATTTTCGACGAGTCCGCGAACATGGTCATCGAGGGGATTTGAAGTTCCAGGATCCATCGAAGATTGCAGGCCAACGGTGTAAAGGTCCTGAAGGTGATCGGGAATACCGTCTCCGCCATTTTGCGCAAAGGGGGTGATTCCGCCTGATCCGTCGTCGAGGAAGCCGATTTCGAAGTGGTCACGACTGAAATCGATGAACCAACGATCCTCAATATCGAAGGGTCTTACAGAGTTGGAGCCTGAGCCCACATGGATGGAGTACTCAGCGATCTCGGAGATGTTTCCACGAATATCCTGAATCGTGGCGGTCAGTTGCAGGTCTCCCGTGGGCAGATTCTGGTCTGAAGGAATCAGCCATTCTGCACCGGTTTCACCCAGTGTCATCAAGGACGCAAGATTCACTCCCGGGGCATTCCCGAAAACCGGGACATCTGCAAGGAGGATCAGGCTTTGCGGATCGATAGCAGCGCCACCATTTCCGGGGCTCCAGTCGAGACGAATCAGGCTGCCCGCAGACGGGACCGTCAACATGAAGGGGATCAGCGAAGATCCTCCGCCTTGATAAGGCTCATGACCATTCATGTACGAAGGGATATCTCCGATCGTAAAAAGATCGATGTCTGGCGGAATCGTATTCAGTGCCAGAAAAGAACTGAGCCAGTTGGAAGTGGCTCCTCCATCTGAAAGCAGAAGCCTGAACTTTGCGAATGGAGTGATCGTGTCCGGGGTATCCGTCTGGGCATCCCAAACGATTTCAAAGTTCGCCGGTTTTCCATCGCTGGATGGGGGGATCACGACGGGACCGTTGATCAGCGTTGCCGGTGACCAGGGAGCTCCTCCGGTGGCGGACCATTCCATGGTCAAAGTCAGGTGATCGTGATCCGGATCGATGACACTTCCGGTAATACTGACCAGGCCTCCGAGAGGGCCTGCGGGAACTTCGACAGAAGTGTAGACCGGTGCTTCAGACTCTCCGATGGAGATGGTGTCACTCTGCAAGCTATTGACGACCTCCCCGTTCATATCCTTGATTCGTACTTCGAGGATGACGTCTGCCTGGGGAATCGAACTCAGGTCATTTCTGCAGTTCCAGATCCTTTTGACAGGCTGGAAGGGAGGGGACAGCAGTATTTCTGCATCGAGCAGGGAAGCGGAAGAGAGTGGGGCCCAATGTTGTCCAAGATCTTCACTGAAATGAATCGTCGCTGTCCATTCACTCTCTGTGGGATCGACGATCGTGAAGTCAACGGCGGCCTCCTCGCCCTCCACTTGGACGGTAAAAAATTCAATCAGGGGTGGAGTGGCGTCGGCGCTGGCTTTTTTTCCACCACCGCAACCGGCGAGGACTGCCAGAAGTGGCAATGCAGCCACGAAAAGGAAGAGTCTCTTCAAGAGGGTCATCGCTATACGATCTATCAGTGGACTTCCCTCCCCCTCTCAATGGAGTGAAATCCGTTATTCGGTACTGTGGCGATGGCATTCCCATCGCAGGACCAAGAAGAATACGATACCCCTGCCCGAATGGGCCAATCGGTGGGTGGGCCAGACCTACCGGAACCGTTGAAAACGGGCTAGAATGGTACTCAGGGTTACTTTTAATGTCCCAAAAAGTGATCCATTGAGACCCGTGATTCCGCAGAAGGATTGACCATGGAGCCCCTGAATCCCACTTGTTCAAAGGTGGTGCAGCGATCCCAGGCTGTACCGTTGGCAGTTCTGTTTCTTCTAGTTTTCCTCGGTTCACTGGGGGTGACCCCCCAGGTTCATGGAGACGTGAATTCGGAGAAGAAGAGGCTTTCCGCTGCTATTCGTGGTGACAAGTTTGATCCTGCCTCCGTCGCAGTCGATCGATTGATCAAAATCGGGACCCCCAAGGCGATCGATGCATTGGTCAGTGTCGGTTTGGGGGGGGACCACTACGGAATAGAACGGTACATCGGGTCCAAGTTGGTGGGCCTTCCGGCTGGTGACGCTTTCGAGCGTGTCTGTAAATTGGCTACCGAAGATCGACGTGCTCCGGTTCGGGTGATCCTGACTCTGGTTCTGGCCAATCGAAAAGAACTGGAAGCGAACAAGGCTGTTCTGACCAATCTCTACGACAGGGATCCGACGGTGGCGTTGACTTCCGTGGAAGCTTTGGCGAAGAAGGAGAACCTGGCTTCGGTCGATCATCTGATCGAGGCATTGGCCCGGCTCGAAAAAGCTCGTAATGCGGATTCCCTTTTGGCTTATGAAATCCGCAAGTGCCTGCTGAAGATTACCGGGGAAGATTTTCGCAACGCGGATGACTGGCGCAACTTTTGGGCTCCCCGCAAAGACAATTACAAAAAACCGGCAAAGGGGAGCGCAAAGAAAGGCATGACGTCAGTTCGGAGAGATCCTCCGGCATTCTTCGGAATGGAAGTGGTGGCTAAGAACGTCATCTTTCTTCTCGACGTCTCAGGAAGCATGGAGAAGATCGACGCGTTGCCGGAAGAACCGGGGGACAAGCAACCCGGTGGAACGGGTGTGGGGGCTCCCGATACCGACAAGCCGAAGGATATGGCTCCAAACCCTGCCCGCCAAAGACTCAAGCGTGTCCAGAACGAACTGATTCGAACCATCGAAAAACTCCCTGATGATGTCATGTTCAACATCATTACGTTCAATCATGAAATCAAAATGATGTCGCAGGGGCTAAAGAAGGCGACAGGGCGAAACAAGCGGGAAGCAGTCACCTACGTGCGCAACTTTGAGGCACAGGGAGAGACGTGGACCGATCATGCCCTTCGTCAGGCTTTCAGTGCCGGTAATTTGCGTGCCATCTTCCTGCTCTCCGACGGAGCTCCCCGCAGAGACAACACCCTCCTGGACACCGGCCCGATCCTTCAGTGGGTCCGGGAAGCAAACCGATTCAAGCGTGTTCGCCTGAATACGGTGGGTTTTGCCCAGGCAGGGAAAAAACTGCGTTCCTTCATGAAAAACCTCGCTCAGCAGAACAATGGCCAATATATCGAGTTGAAGTGAAAACTCTGTTTTTGGTGTAAGTCTCTTCCTTTCAGGGCTTTAGGTGCCAGATAACGATTCCGGTTCGGTTGCCGTGGCCGTCGGATTCTGGTAGAAGCCTTCTTTCCGGAAAGTGGGCCCCGAGGCCTGCTAAGTGGCCGCATATTGCCTGCGGTCCACCTTTCCGATCAGAAAGATGGAGGAACACGATGGATGCATTGAACGCATACCTCTTTACCGAACAAGGGGCCTACCTGGGTGCAGGCCTTTCCATTCTGGCCCTGATCTATGCCTTCTATCTGAATGGCTGGATCAAGAAGCAGTCCGCCGGAACTGACCGCATGAAAGAACTGGCCGGTGCGGTGCAGGAGGGTGCCATGGCATTCCTGCGCACCGAGTACAAGATCCTCTCCGGATTTGCTCTCGTGGTCGCGATCGCTCTGGCGGTTGGTGTCAACAAGGAGACGGCCATCTCTTACGTGGTCGGTGCCGTTGCGAGTGGAATTGCCGGTTGGATCGGCATGAAGACTGCCACCCTGAGTGCCGTCAGAACAACCGAGGCTGCCAAAAGTAGTCTCGCCGGTGCCTTGACCGTTGCCTTCCGTTCCGGAGCCGTCATGGGTTTGACCGTGGTTGGCCTTGGGTTGTTGGGAGTCACGATTCTCTTCACCTACTGGAAGGGCCAGATTGCCGGTGCCGACTTTATCGCACCGCTCTTCGGCTTCTCCTTCGGTGCCTCCAGCATCGCTCTGTTTGCCCGTGTGGGTGGCGGAATCTTCACGAAGGCTGCGGATGTCGGAGCCGACCTGGTCGGAAAGGTGGAAGCGGGAATCCCCGAGGATGACCCGAGGAATCCAGCGACCATCGCTGACAACGTCGGTGACAATGTGGGTGACGTGGCCGGTATGGGCGCAGACCTCTTTGAGTCCTACGTCGGATCAATGATCGCCTGCATGGCTCTTGCCCTGGCCGCTTACGGGACCGCCAGTGAAGCTGCGACCCAGTGGATCGTCCTGCCGATGGTCCTTTGTGCCCTCGGTACTCTTGCGTCGCTGGTGGGTACCGCAGTCGTCAAAACCACGGATGAGAGCAAGATTCACTCTGCCCTTTTCAATGGTTTGCTGCTCGCCAGCGGTATCTTTGCCGGATTGGCTTACCTGGTCTTCACTGGCATGCCCGCAGGCGAGTTTGTGGATGGTGACACCACCTACGACAAGTGGAATATCTACTTTTGTCTCGTCGGTGGACTGGTCCTCGGAATCATCATCGGCAAGATCACCGAGCACTACACCTCCGAGCAGGCACCCCACGCACAAAAGATTGCGGCAGATTCTGAGCAGGGAACCGCGACCAACATCATCAGTGGACTCGCCATCGGCATGCAATCGACGGTGTGGCCTGTACTGTGGATCTGCGTTGCCATTTACCTGGCTTACAATTACGGCGGTCTCTACGGAATCTCCCTGAGTGCGGTTGGAATGCTTTCGACTCTGGGTATCTCATTGGGCATCGATGCTTACGGTCCCGTTGCAGACAATGCGGGTGGTATTGCTGAAATGGCCGAGTGTGATCCGGAAGTTCGCCAACGCACGGACGCTCTCGATGCAGTGGGTAACACCACCGCCGCGATCGGCAAAGGCTTCGCGATCGGTTCTGCTGCTCTGACTTCTCTTGCTCTCTTCAACACCTTCGCTAAAGAAGCGGAGGTGAGTGGATTGAACATTCTCGATACTGAAGTCACCATCGGCCTTTTCCTGGGTGCGGTCATGACTTTCCTCTTCTCTGCACTGACGATGAAGGCCGTGGGACGTGCGGCGGGTGCGATGATCGAAGAAGTTCGTCGCCAGTTCCGTGAGATTCCCGGGATCCTCGAAGGGAAGGCCAAGCCGGACTACGCGGCCTGTGTGGAGATCTCCACACAAGGCTCCCTGAAGGAAATGATGCTTCCCGGCCTTTTGGCTGTGGCGGTTCCGATCGCCGTTGGCTGTGTTCTCGGCGTCAAAGCTCTCGGAGGTCTTCTCGCAGGTGCTCTGGTCACCGGAGTCCTCTTCGCCATCTTCATGTCGAATGCCGGAGGAGCCTGGGACAATGCCAAGAAGTACATCGAAACCGGTGCCCACGGTGGTAAGGGATCCGAATCCCATAAGGCCGCAGTGGTGGGTGATACCGTCGGTGACCCCTTTAAGGACACGAGCGGCCCGTCTCTGAACATCCTGATCAAGCTGATGACCATCGTCAGCCTGGTCTTCGTTCCCCTGTTTATGAAAATGGCCGGGTAATTCAGCCTGCTGAGTTCAATAAGGGGTTCATCAGCCTCGCCACGGGATCCGTGGCGAGGCTGCTTTTTTGATCGGCTTGCTCCGTCGCTGGAACAAGGTAATTTCGAGGGTACAGAATGCAGTCAGGGTGACAGGAGTCAGAGTATGGAATCCAGGAGTGTGGAAGAGCTGCAGCAGATCGCCGTCGATGTGGCCTGCTTTCTCCATCAGCAACGTGCCGAACGGATCCGTATCTTGCGGGTTCGGGAGATGCTGCAGATCTCCTCGTTTTTCATTCTCGCTTCCGGGCGCTCCGGTCGTCAGGTGAGAAACTTCGGGGACGCTGTCGAGCGCCATCTGAAACCGCTACATCTACCTCGCCTGGGAATTCATGGCCGCGATGACGCCCGCTGGTTCTGCATCGACCACGGTGAGATCGTCCTCCATCTCTTCGATGAAGAATCGAGGGAGATGTACGATCTCGATCAATTATGGGCCCACGCTCCGCTGGTCGAGGTCGATTTCAAGGCGCTGGCGACAGCCGCCGGTGAACAAAGCTCCACGACACTCGATTCTGTCGATTGATCTACCGGGGACTCCAGACTTCCACACGGCTTCCGGTTCCGCGGAGACTCTCTCCCCGGTGAATCACTCCCCAGCATTCTCCATCCTCGCTCCATGGGAAAATCCAGCCACCCAGGGAATCTGCCGGCCATGGGAAGAGTTTCGTTGGGATACCTTCGGCAAGAGAAGCCGCATTGATTCCGTTAATGGAAGAGATCCACAGTGCTCCATCGGCATAGACAGGGTCTGACAGCAAAAGGGGAATCATGGCGTCTTGGATGGGATCAGCAGGTACGAGAGCCGCGGGACCATCACCGAATGTGATTCTTCTGTGACTGTCTGGAAGGGCTTCGCCCTCGAGGGTGACCTGACGCACGCCGATGGATTTTCCCCCTGCGGGCACGGAAGAATCCAGTAACCAGATATTCCCATTTCCATCGCGGCTTCCCAGAATTGACTCCCACCGGGAAACAGGGAGGCTCCACAAAAGACTCCCGTCCTCGAGGTTCGTTGCCAGAAGATGGCGGCTTCCGTCGGGAATACACAGGCGCATCTTTATCGAATCGATGGTCACAGTGACTGGGAATGCAGGGGGGCGTGGCCTGGGGAAATGTTGAAGGCGTCGATTTCCCCAGCGGATTTGCAGTGACGAGGGGAGATCCGAAATCGGATAAATCGGTGGAATCACCACTGAAATGTGTTCTCCGGTTTGGCTGCAGACCCGATCGATCCTGCCGGGAGAGCGATCGATGGAGAGGATGTTCTCGTGGAGCGTCAGGTGACTAATGATGAGGACCTGGCGCAAATCCTGAATCGAAAACTCTTCGATCCGCCGGGTTTCCAGTTTCCTTCGCCAGAGTTCGGTTCTTTTGTCGGTATCAAATGAAAAGAGCCAGGTTTCCACATCCTGAAGACCGCGGGTGGCGATGAGGAAAAGTGAACTCCCGACCCAGAGTGGAGTGGGTGAGATGGAGAATCCCTCCTCTGAGATGGGGAGTTTCCACGTGGAATCGGGTTTTTTGCGAACCTGTTCCAGATCGAGAATGTGGCCTTCGATCCAGCCCAAGTGCTTTTCGGATTCGGCTTCGACGGTGAGATAGGTATTGGGGGGTTGATAGAGGCGTGGACTTCGCAGCAGAAACAGGGCTTGAGGTCCTGAGGTGATGGGGACTCGGGTTCCCGTTCCTGGAGGGTGGGGGTCCTTTTTGTATTCGCGAGTTGAAGGGGACCATTCCCACACCGTGTTTCCGGTCTTTTCATACGCCCGTATTTTTCGGTCTTCTGCGAGAACCAAGATGTCATCTTTGATCAGACCGTGTACCCGCCCCAACGAGGATCTTCGGGGGAGTTGGGAAGCATCGGATTTTCCACGTCGATGATCCGGGATCGTCGGAGGAATCTGAAGCTCCCATGAATGGACATTCCAGATCTCTGGATCAGACAATTGACCGATGGAATCATCCATGATTCGGGTGTCGCCGGTGCTTCTGAAGAGGGTTGGTCGTTCTGCGGATTCAAAGATCCAGGAGCGCCATTCGGGCGGGATCCGGGTGATCAGGCCCGGTCGGCGACTGAGGATAGAAGCGGTCATGCGGTCTCCGGATTCAATCGCCGTTTCGAGGGCGATTCTGGCCTCGGTTTCCAGATGGGGAGCCCAGATCCAAGGGTGGGTCCCGTCGAGAGGAAGCCCCTGCATATTTTGAAAAGCCTGTCTCAGAAATCCTTCCGGCAAGGTTTTCGCCCAGACATGAAGTTGCACTTCTACAGGTGGAATCGTTTGTACAGGATGGGAATCCGGTTCCGGAGTATCAGGGTGGGGACCATCGAGGACGAGTCGCCCTTCCCTCTGGCGAATCCACGCGAGCAGGAGTTCTCCAGCAGTAGCGGGATCTTTGATGGCCAGTGCTCTCAGGGCCTTCAGAAAACCGGGGGAGCTGTGTCGGGGAAGAAAAGCGGGACCCGGGCCTGGAGCCGGCGGTAATTCCAGATCGATTCCCGGGGGGAGCCCTGTCAGGATTTCCTGTGCGTCGAGCTGGAGGGTCGGCTGGAGAGTCAATAAGCAGACGAGAATCGTCGTCAAACGGAGCCAGAAGACAAACGGTGGAATTCGCCGCTTCTCCTGCTTCTGGATAACCGTTGGAGACATGCTGCCCCGATTTCCTTCTGTGGACACAAACCCTGACAGAGTTCCTCTTGTCAACGACGATCAGGTGCTCCAATCTTACCCCTGGTTTCCCTTCAGTGCTCCATGCGAGAAGAAATTGGAAGTCTCGGCAATGTCTGACCTTATTCATGCTGATTTGCTCCTGGCTGGAGAAGCTGCCACCGAAAATATGGGCAGGCAGTTGGCAAAAGCCATGGTTCCCGGGACCTTCCTGGACTTGCGTGGGGACCTTGGCAGTGGAAAGACCACCTTCGTCAGGGGGCTGGCCGAAGGGATGGAGCTTGCCAGTCAGGTTCGCAGTCCAACTTTTGTCATCGCCACCCTTCATGAAGGGCAGGTCCCCCTGTTGCATGTCGATGCCTATCGGCTGGATCAACAGGAGGAATTGGCGTTGCACGGTTGGAATGATTATCTGGAATCGGGAGTCATCGCCGCCGAATGGGCCGGGCGAATCGAGGGGATGCTTCCCTCCGAAAGGCTGCAGATCCTCTTTGAAACCGTGGATCAGGGTCACCGTCGGGTGAAGATCGAGTGGGTGGGGGCATACGGCTCGGAATCGCACCATTATCAGCAATGCATGAATCTTTTGGGGGCCCTCTGATTCAACGGGGTTTCAGCGAAGAAACTTGCACCGGGGCAGGGGAAGCGGACAATCAAAGCTGTCGGGCCCGATCACGGGCCAGCCTGCTTTCTGATCCGGGTCCAGATCGATTCGGATTCAGCAGTCCCCCTCATTGAAAATGGGATGAGACAATATGAATTCTCGCGATTCAAATCGTGACAACCCCCGTCATTCAGGTGCTTCTGAACCTGTCCAAAGGGAATCAGACTGGCTCCTGGATGGTCTGGCGATTCGCCCTCCCCTGGAAGAGTTCCGCCGCCTCTTTGAAGTCAAAAAGAGAGCCTTTGAAGGCAAGGTCGATGCGGAGAGTCAGAGAAAATATGACGAGGTCCGCAAACTGGGTGAGAGATTCATTCTCGAGCAACAGGCAGGGGATGACCCTTGCTGATCAGAAACCTGCGAGCAGACGGCTTTCTCAAATTCCGCAAGATTCGTCTCAATAACATCCCCAAAAGAGGATTGATCGGGCTGATCGGTCCAAATGAGAGTGGCAAATCGAGCATCGGCCAACTGATCCAATATGCTCTCTTTGGCACCACCCACAAAATGACCCGGGGTTCCATCGTTGATCTGATCCACTGGGAAGAAGATCACTGCGTCGTCGAGCTCGATCTGGAGCATGATGGCGAGTGGTATCGGATTTGGCGTGAAATGGATCGTCTCGGCACTTCTTACGCCAGGCTGCTGAGATTGGACCCGGATGACATGACCACCGGAGAAGAGGTGGCTGCGGGTGTTATTCAGGTTCAGAAGGAAGTGTTTCGCCGATTCCAATTAGGAGCAAGCGAGACTCTTCACTCCTTCTACCTCGCTGAGCGTGAATCAGTGACCAGTCCTGAACAGTTCCGCGGCTTTCTCGATCGGGTCGCCGGTATCGATGTTCTTCAGGGGGCGAGCAAAAAGGTTCAGGTGGCCCTTCACGATCTGGAGTCCGTCTTCACGGAGAATCAGGCTGAGATTCAGCGAAACGACACGCACATCTCGAGGTTGCAGCCGAATATTGAGAAGATCCCGGACCTCGAGAATGAAATTGAAACCCGCGAATCCCGACTCGGCGAACTTCAACAGGAGGCGGGAGCTTGCCACTCAAAGGTTCAAGACTCTGAAAAGCAGCGCGATGAAGTCAGCAAGATTCAGAAAGAACTGAAGTCTCTGGATCAATTGTCTTCCGAAGAGGTCCTGCGCAAGTGCAATGGTCTCATCGGCCTCTTGCAGGCTGATCTGGCTCCGGCTCCTGTTAAAAATTCAGGAGAGATTCCGGCGAAGCTTCAGAGTGCATTGGAGAAGGTGGTCAAGGCCCATGAGTGTCGGTTGAACCTCGACACTGCACTGGATTCAGCAAGGAGATCTCTGGAGGAAAAGCTTTCCTCAGATCATGAAAATTCTTTCAGCAGAGAAATCGAGCGGCAGCGTCAATCGATCTCAGAGTTGAACAGTTCCCATTTACGGCATCGTGCCCTTTCAGTGGTCACGTTCCTGGCAGGAATGTTGTTTATTCTGGTGGGCGTCGATCATGAGTTGGAGTGGGGTTTTTCGAAACTGTTGCCACTGCTGTCAGGTCTTGAACAGGAGAAGGGAACCGGATTCCTTCTGGCGGCCTTCGGTGCTGCCTTGTTTGTCTTTACCTCCTGGCTTTGGTCCAAGGCATCTCTCGACAAGCAGAACTCTTTCGATGCAGAAGGGCATGTGGCTCGCCTTGAAATGGAACGGGATGTTGCCGGCGCTTCTCTGGAGTCGACCCGAGCACACGATGCCCACGGCAAACCCGGACTCGATCCCGGTGAAGATGTGACGAATTGTCGTCTCAGGGGAGTTCAGGATGCACTGGAGTCTCTTCGTACCCAGCGCCGGGGAATCCAGGGTGAGCTGGGAGACATGCCAGGTGAAACACTGGCCCAGTGGGTGCAGTCAATCATTGAGAATGTACGAAAGGACCTGCGGCAAGATCGCAAAAAACTGGATGAAGTCAACGAATCATTGAAGCGGATCAAGTCCAAGCGTGATCGATTGGCTTCTCAGGTCCGTGAATATCAAAATCAGGAAGGCCGGCGGAAGGCTCTTGAAGAAGTGAATGATGGCCTGCGGAGCAAATCTCTGGAAGTCCGCGCGGAAATGGACGTTCACCGTCTTCTCCTGGAGTTGCTGGAGGAGACCATCGAATCGGTCCGATTGCGAACCGGCCCCAGTCTTGGAAAAGGTTTGTGTCGTTTGCTTCCGCATCTGACAGGTGGTCGATATCGGGATGCCCAGGTGACCCGTGATTTTGAGATCAAACTCTTCACCGGTGCCAAAAGTGATTTCTTACAGAGCCACGAGTTGTCCGGTGGAACCCTTCAGGGGTTGACCTTCGGCTTCCGTCTGGCTTTTGCACAGGCCTACGTCAGAGCCGTGACGGGAGCACCTCAATTCCTGTTCCTGGATGAACCCTTCCCTGCGATGGACCGAGATCGGGTTTTGCATACCCTGAGAGCTTTGCCTCGATTGAGTCGAGAATTGTCACAGATTTTTGTGGCTCATCCGGATCTTGAGGAAGAGGCCCGAAATTGTTTTGACCACATCCTCGATACGGAATTGGGAAGTGGGGAGCTCTCCCATGATTTCTCGATGACCGGTAATCAACGGCCTCACAGGGTGGCCGGTGATTTGGGGAAACCACGCTCCCTTCCCGGAGCTGTGAAAGAGAAACGAACCTCTGCAAGGAAGCCGAGCCAGAAGAGTTCGGAGAAGAGGGAGGTTGCTCAGCGCAAAAAGCCTGAGAAAGGCGATGAGCGAGAGAAAACCCCGAATCGTGAAGCTGCTCCGCGTCGCGAATACGATTCTACGGAAGAAAACAGGGCCAGAGATCACAGGTCCAGATCCAGACGTCGCCCTGCTCCCCAACGAACGAATGAGAGATCGGGAGAGAAGAGGCCTCGGGAGAGTTCCAGGGATCAAGGCCGACGAACGGAACGCACTTCGGTAGAGCGGGGTTTTTCAGATCTTCCAAACCCTGTCGGAGGATCGCCTGAGAAGCCTGTGAAGAGAGAGTTTTCCCCGAAACCTGAGGGGGATAGACGGGCAAAGCGTCCTCCCAAAGAACCGGGTTTCTCGGATCTTCCGGATCCGGTCGAGAAATCTCCAGTGAACCCTGTGAAGAGGGACGATTCCCCGAAGCACGGGACTGACAGGGAAGCTCCTGTTTCTCCCCCAAACAAACTTGAGGGGAATCCCGAGAGCAGGGAGTCAGAAAATAGATCTTCAAAGCCGACTCAAAAGACGAAGCCGGAGAAGAATCGACCAAAGGTGGATGCTCCTGAAAAGAACTCCAAGAGCGAATCAAAGGGGTTCAATCCGGATGATTGGGTGATTCCCTAGGGAAGGGCAGCATGTCCCGTTCTGAAATCCCTGTGATTCCGGTTCAGAAGTGTCTTGTTGCGACAGATCTTCATTGCGATGGAAGTGCCCGTCGGCTGACCTGGCTGAAGCGGCTCCTGAATCGGTGCCAGCAGTTGGAAGCCTCCCTGTTGTTACTGGGAGACCTCTTCGATCAATGGTGTGGCGACGATCAGATGAATCTGAGTGTGAATCAGCATGAAGTCGAGGCTCTGCGTGCGGCGATCCGTGATGGTCTTCAAATCTCTGTGATTCCCGGTAATCGGGATTTCCTTCTCGGTTCCAGATTTAAATCCCACACCGGTATCCAAATTCATGGAGACGCCGTCGAAATCCAGTGGGGCGGTCAAAGGTGGCATTGTTCCCATGGTGATTTGTTCGGAACTGAAGACAGGGGTTACCAAAGGTTACGCAAGACTCTTCGTCATCCTCTGACTCGGGGATTGTTGCTGTCGATGCCCATGTCTGTGAGACGATTGTTGGCCGGTGGGATTCGTTCCGGGTCGAAGCGCTCGGTTCGCCGTAAACACCGGACAAGAATGCAACCGGATCTCAGAATGGTGGAGAGCCGGATTGCCGAAGGGTACGACCGCGTGCTTTGTGGGCACTTCCATGTTTCTCGCGAGGAAGTGGTTCACTGTGCCGGAAGAAGTGGTGAGTTTCAGATCCTTGAGCCCTTTGAAGAGCGGGGAGCGTATCTGAACCTTTGTGGGGCGACTCCGGAGTTGGAATGGGTAGGGGAGACGTCATGAGTGATTGGGAAGTTCCTCCGCTGTCGATCATCGTGACTGGCGCAACCTGTGGGGGGAAATCGCGCAGGGCTCTGGAGATTTCCGAGTTCACCGGTCTTCCGGTGAAGGTGATGGATTCGATGAAGGTCTATCGGGGAATGGATATCGGCAGTGCCAAACCTGCTGCGGATCTTCGTCAGGGGAATCCTTATCAACTGACCGATCTGGTCGACCCCTGGGAGGATTTCACCGTCTTCGACTGGCTATCCGCTCTCAAGAAAGTAGCACAGCCTGACCAACCCTGGTTGATCTGTGGAGGGACAGTCTTTTATCTGCATGCCCTGCGTGACGGCATTTTTGAGGGACCCGGTCCCGATGAGGGGATTCGCCAGAGATTGCAGGAAGAGTCGAAAGAGCATGGCGGAGATTACCTTCATGACCGCTTGCAGAAGGTCGACCCGGATGCGGCGCAGACGATTCATCGACATGATCACAAGCGTTTGATGAGGGCTCTGGAAGTCTATGAACAAAGTGGGGAACCGATCAGTGTCTGGCATCAGCGCAGGGTACCGGTCCTCGACCCTCAGAAAACTCTCCTGATCGGAGTTCATCGCGAACGACAGGAAGTGCATCGCCGGATCAAGGCCCGGGTGGTTCGCATGTTTGCCGAAGGTTGGATTCCAGAAGTAGAAAGCCTGCTGGCGGCGCACGATCCCCCTTGGGGAGCAACGGCGAGCCAATCGATCGGTTACCAGCGAATTGCCAAGGCCTTGCGTGAGGGAACTGATCCCTACATGGAGGCGGACAAAATACAGGCCCAGAACCGAGCCTTGGCCAGGTCACAACTGGTCTGGTCCCGGAAATTGCCGATCGAGTGGTATGCACCGGATGAAAAAGAACGGGTGGAAGACCGAATCGGTGAAGCACTCAAAGCTGCCGCTGAAGGAAAGCCACTTTCCCCCGCTGATCCAGAATTGCTGGCCCGAAAACGAAACGTCTGAGGCTGAGCCTCGCCGATTTAATTCCCGGGGCTGAAGAGAAGCAGGGAACAAAAAAATGGAGACCGGCTCAGGCCGGTCTCCATTTTTTAATTCTTATTTCTGCAGTAGCAGAAACTGAAGAAAACTAGTACTGCTCGATCGGACGATCATCGAGATCGAAAACGATACGATCGATGTCGGTACGGGCATTGCGGATATCGTCACCCATCTGACGGAACACGCGCTTCCAGTAAAGGCTGGAGGAGACGGTGGCCTTAGGTCCGGACGCACATCCGGAAAGGGTCAGGGCAAGCCCAAAGCAGAGCAGCAGGGCGAACATCTTGAGTTTCTGACGGTATGGACGCATGGTCCCTCCCTCTCGTGATTGCAAACTAGAAGCCGAATTGTTAATCGGACCAAAAAATCGGAATGATCAGGACCGGTGATTCCACGTGTCTGGAATTTCTTTGTCTGAATTCAAAGAAATTCAATCCACAGTCAATCAGGGCTCCGGGTCGTTTTCAGTTCCGTTCATTTCTTTCCTGATTCACGGGAAACCCGCGAAAAACAAAGATTAAGCCGATCTCTGGGCCAAGTCAACGCCCATAGGAGAGCAACCCCGGGTTCATTCCCGGGGAAATCATCTCCGGGATTCTCCGGGGTTCTTTGACCCTTGTCCGGGGGAAGGCTAGGATTCGCATTGTGGAACAGGGGAGGGGCCTCGAGCCGCCGAGAATCCCTGATTTCACCCCTCTGGAGAGGGTTTGCTCCAAAACCGAGAGCGAGGAAGACGTGGCCGAGGACCGGATCCGCGAAATCAAGATCGAGAAGATTGGCAAATTAAGGGATGCAGGGCACCACCCCTATCCTGAACGGTGGGAGCGCTCTCACACCCTGGCGGAAGCCTCCGGGCTTGAGGAGGGGGCTACAGGTGTTCGCATCTGTGGTCGAATCGTCAGCCGCAGGGACTTCGGCAAATTGACCTTTTTCGACCTCCAGGACCTTCATGGCAGAATGCAGTGTTCTGTCCAGAAGGACGATCTCGGTGCGGACTCTTTCAAGGAGTTCAACAAACTCGTCGATATTGGCGACTTTGTCGGCGTCGAAGGTGAAGTTTACAAAACGCGCATCGGTCAGCTGACGGTTCGGGCCAGTCAGTGGACCTTCCTCGGAAAAATGTTGCGTCCGATGCCGGAAAAGTTCCATGCCATCTCGGATCGTGAAATTCGCTACCGTCGTCGTTACCTCGATCTGATCAGTGACGAAGAATCCCGAAACCGCTTTCGCCTGCGCAGAGAGTTTATTCGGGCACTGCGTGACGGTCTCGATGAAGCCGCTTTTGATGAGGTGGAGACACCGGTTCTGCAGACGAAACCATCGGGTGCTCTGGCGACACCCTTTGAGACTCACCATGCCGCTCTCGATATCCCCGTGTATATGAGGATTGCTCCTGAAACCTATCTCAAGCGCTGCATCGTTGCCGGCTTTGATCGTGTGTATGAGTTCGCGCGCGTCTTCAGGAATGAGGGGATGGATCCATCCCATCTGCAAGATTTCACCATGCTTGAGTACTATGCGGCTTACTGGAATTACATCGACAACATGGATTTCACCGAAAACCTTTTGCGCTCAGCCATTGAGAAGTGCACCGGTTCACTGGTGGTTCCCCATGCCGCAGGGGACATCGATTTCGGAGGGGAGTGGCCTCGCAAGAGCATGACTGATTTGGTTCAGGAGCATGCCGGGATCAACCTTTCCGAGTGCCCCGATGCGGACTCGCTACGGGCCGCGATTGCTGGAAGAGGAATCGCTCTGGAAGACGTCGATCACCTCGGCAGGGGAGCGTTGATCGATCAGTTGTACAAAAAGACGGTTCGCCCCCATCTCAAGCAGCCCACTTTTGTCGTTCAGCACCCGGTAGATCTGTCACCGCTCGCGCGAAGCAATGATGAAGATTCAACCATCACAGACCGTTTCCAGCTGGTGATTCACGGCTGGGAAGTCATCAATGCCTATTCCGAGTTGGTCGATCCCATCGATCAACGTGGACGCCTTGAGGAGCAAGCGAAACTGCATGCGGATGGCGATGACGAAGCGATGGTGATGGAAGAGGACTACTTGATGGCGATGGAGCATGGCATGCCACCGATCTCAGGTTGGGGCATGGGCATCGATCGCATGGTGGCGTTGCTTTGTGGGGCAGAAAACCTTCGGGATGTGGTGCTGTTCCCGCTGCTGAAACCTGAAGAAGGCAATGCGGTCGAGGAAGCACTCTTCAATGAAGGGGAGGAAGCTCCCGCCATCGAGGGTGCTGACGCCTGAGGCTTTTGCTGGTTGAAACGGGAGACCCTGAAAGCGGACACCCGGTTTCCTGGATCACTTTTGGAAAGGGTCCCAGCCCTGTTTTGCGGGCAGAGTCTCGATCTTCTCTCCAGCCAGTCGCCATTCAATCGCAGGGCGATCATGGATGGTTTCCGCATAGCCCAGCCAGTGAAAGGGAGTTCCCGTTTCCACGGCGACTTCTTCCACGGTAGCCATTTCATCCGGGTCGACGACCAGGAGCAGTTCATAGTCTTCACCACCGGCCACCACCTGGCTCGGATTCGGTGCGTCTTCCGAAGCGACCAGCGGGGCGATGTCGATCTGGGCGGAGATTTCACTGGCCTTGCAAACTCTCTGAAGATCGAGCCCCAGTCCGTCGCTGAGATCGATGGCACAGGCGGTCCGTTGCATTTTGCGATTGAGCTCCGTTGCAAAGCGTTGCCTTGAGGCGGGGGATCGCCACGGATCAGAGTCTGTCATGGGAATCCCGCTCTGGAGTTGATCAAGGGCCTGGGCAGCCTTGCCGGGGAAACCGGTGACACCGATTCGATCTCCCGGTTTTGCACTGTCTCTTCGCCAGCAGCGATCGGGTTCGACGTGCCCGACGACGGTTGCATGTAGTGAGAGACCGGTAGTGCATCTGGTGAGATTGCCTCCGAGCAAGGTCATCGAGTGAATCTGCAGCTCGGTATCGACTTCCTCCCAGAATGCTTCCGAAAAGAAGCCGGGAAGTTGATCACTCTCCAGTGAAAGCAAGACACCCGTGGCGATTCCACCCATGGCGCTGATATCACTGAGGCTTCCACGTAACAGTCTTCGCGCAAGAATTCCGGGGGGGTGCCAATCACTGAGCCAGTCAATCTTGAAATGCTGGTCGCTGACGAGAGCGTCGACGGAGAGGACGGTGGCGGTTCCTGTGGGTGAAGGCAACAGCGCCGCGTCATCTCCGGGACCGGAGAGCGGGTGGGCCGGGTTACCACGGGGATGGATGTAGCGGGCGATCCATTCCTCTTCATTCATGACTGACGTCCTCTGGGGAACCGGGAACAGGGGCAGGCATCTCCTGCATCAGCAGAAGATCAATCTCTTCCTGTACCTCTCTCAAGGCTTCCTCAGAGAGTAATCCCTCTCTGAAAGCCTGTTCAACCGCGGCTCGCTGGCGATGCAACAGGCGAATCAACACTCCTCTGACCTGATCTGCGGCCAGCTCGGGATGATCTTCCAGAACCTGACGCAGGTCTCCATGGATGTTTTCTCGCATCCTTCCGAGTCGACGATGGATTCCGTCAATTCTGTGGGTATCCAATTCCGTCGATCGGGCGACGTCTTCGAGTCCTTCGAGAGCCGTCTCGACGGCGATTGCCCGAGCCTGAAGTCGCTCCCAGCGAAGTCTGCCCTCCTGGGGTTTGATGATCCCAAGCCGAACCAACAGGGGCTGGAGCGTCGTCGCCTGAATCAGCATCGAAAACATGACCACTCCTGCGACGACCGCCTGCATGGTTGGGGCGGTTTCCACCAGAACCTCTGAGCGGGAAATTCCGAGGGCCAATGCGATGGGCACGGTTCCCTTGAGGCCTCCCCAGTGGATGACGTGGAGCCACCTTCGTGGATAGGCACTGCGTATGGAATGATCGATTCCGCCGATGGAATACGTCATCAGGGCACGGGCTGCGACACTCGCCAACCAGACGAGGAGTACCAGATCCATATTTTCCATCACCAGAATCGGATCGACGGCAAAGCCCAGAGCCAGAAAGGCCAGAGAGTTGACGACAAAGCCGACCACCTCCCAGGTCAATCCAAGGCTGACTTGTGTGGAAGCGCTCATGCGGTCGCGGGCGATGGAATTGCCTGCCATCAGGCCGGCAAACACGACAGCGATGACTCCGGATGATTCCAGTCTCTCCGCCAGGAGATACGAGCCATAGGCGAGAAGGAACGAAAACAAAACCTTGACGAGTCTCTCGTCAATATGACGCAGGAGACTGTTGAAGGCGGATCCCAGAAGAATGCCGATCAGTGATCCGAGACCGATCGTTTTTACGAAAGCGAGGGTTCCTTCCAGTGGAGTGATTTCGGACCACCCGCGGTCGATTCCTTGAAGCAGAAGGAAGTAGAGAGCGACGACGACTCCGTCATTGAAGAGGGATTCCCCTTCGACGATGGCAGAGAGTTTTTTCTCCACCCTTTGCTCGCGAAAAATGGCGAGCACGCTGACCGGATCGGTGGGACTGACGATCGTCCCCAAGAGCAGTGCGAGTTCCCATGGCCAGTCCGTCACCGAACGGATTGCTGCGGAAGTGATCAGGATGACCCCGAGAGTCCCCAGCAACGCCATCGATCCGATGAGGGGGCCCTGCTCTCTCAACTGCCTCAGGGAGGTGTTCATGGCCCCCTCAAAGAGCAGTGGGGGGAGAAGGATCAGAAGAATCACTTCTTCCGTCAACTCAAAGTGTCCTCCGCCGGTGGGCAAGATGCCCTGATGACGTAAAATGCCGATCACCATTCCGGCAACCACCAGACCCACGGTGTAGGGGATGCGCCAGCGTCGGGTCAGAATCGCCACACCCATTGCTCCGAGCAGGAGGAGCAGCAGGTCATCCAGAAGTGGAAGTGTGGGTCCAGAGTTGGCGACGGTGATCATGAGTATCCTTCCCCCTGAAGAGTGCCCCGTCGTCAAAGCCGGGGCAAGAGACCTTGTCACTCCGGGGCGGTTCGATTCTGATGGGGGGGAAAGGACAGCGAATGAGCTTCGGTCGGTGTCATAAAATCGGACAAAATGGGTCGCAAGGGCCGGTCTGGGTTACAGGGATACTGTGGCTGTTCCTCAGCGGCTGTACTCCCGAGTCGCCTCCTGTTACTCCGAATGCTGTCACTGTGGATGAAAACCCGGTCGACTGGAGGACGGCAATCCCGGAGCAGTTGATCCTCAGTGGTCAGCAAGCGGGGGATCCGTGGGCATTGGCCCATCTTCATTTGGCTCTGCCTGAAGAGCCTTCACTGAAGAGTCAGCGTCAGGAACTTATCCGACTGTTGACCGATTCCAGCGCTGAGATCCCGGTTCACGGGCACGATGGGCATCGGGGGGAGCAGCACCCGCATCTGCTGTTGCGAACCGCCGTCTTGCTTGCCGGTGAGACTATCCCGGAACCGCTCCTCGCAAGAGTTCGATCCGATCTGGCAAAGACTTCGTTTCCGGTTCGTTGGCAGGAAGTCAATGATCTGGCCTGGTTGGTGGAGTCCGCTGCCCGGGCTTCACTTCCCGGGGAGTCCTCCGCAAACGGTACGACCCTGGCGCATTTGTATGAAAAAATGATCATCGATCTCGAGGCTGCTGATCGGACGATCGGCAGTGTGTTGAATCAGGCTCCCAATTCTGGAGTCAGAAGGCCGGATGGTCTCGCAGGTCCGGAGGAATCCGGTTGTTGGGCGTACACCTGCTCAGGAGCCCATATGCTGGGTGCGTTGGTAGAATGTGACCTTGCAGGGTTGCTCAGCAGTGCCCAGAGAAATCGTCTCGCACAGCTTCTGAAACGGTATCGTCATAGAACCGACTGGGAGATCGCCTATCGCAAGTCCGAATTGTCTCGGGCGATTCAAAATGGTGTCTCCCCTCGAAGAGCCTCCCGGGAGTACGGGCTGGCGGTTACCAAATTGCTGGGACATGCTTTGGAAATCTCAGCGAGAGCGAGCCTCATGGTTCCAACAGTGGATGGACGGGAGTTTTCCGTCTCCTTTGGTCAGTGGTCCGTCGATCTGAGGATGCAAGTGGACGATCTCTTTTCGCAGAAGGCCGGCGTTTCGACAGGGGAGGTCTATCAGCCTCTCGAGTTGTTGACTGCGGATGCCCTGACTCCCCAATCACCGGTGTGGGAGCGAGCTTTTGGAGATTTATGCCATCTTTTCAGGGGGCTGAGACTTTTGAAAAACCCACAACGATTTTGAAGGAGCAACTGTGGTTTCCCATCGATTGAGTCAACTGGGCGCTTATGCCATGGCTGCCGTTCGACAACGGACTGCGGAGTTGAAAGAGCGGGGTTTTCACCCGGTGGACCTGGGGATGGGAGATCCCTCACGACCGACGCCTGAGTTGATTCGCAGAGCCTGTGCACTGGCGGTGGAGAAACATGCGGCCAGTGGTTACCCGCCATTCGGTGGCAGTGAAGACTATCGACGGGCGGTCGCGGACTGGTTTGAGAGGCGATTCGGAGTGGCGATCTGTGCCGATACGATGGTTGTTTCGTCGGTCGGATCGAAAGAGTCCATCTTTCATTTGCCGGAAGCATTTGTGGATCCGGGAGATCATGTGATTTGTCCTGACCCGGGGTACCCACCCTACGCTGCGGGTGCGCTCTTCGCGGAGGGGATTCCTTATTATGCTCCGGTGAATTATGGCAGTGATTTTCTTCCGGATCTGAGTGCCATTCCCGATGAGGTTGCGGAGTCTGCAAAGATATTCTGGCTGACGACTCCATCCAGTCCTTCCGGGAAGATCGCTTCCCTCGAATATCTGACCGAGTGGGTTCAGTGGTGCAAGGACCGGGACATCATCGCCTGTAGTGACGAGGCCTATTCAGAGATCTACTTTGGGGAGCCGCCCCATTCTGCCCTTGAAGTCTCAACTGAGGGGGTGCTCGTCTTCAACTCTCTCTCCAAGCGGTCTGCGATGACCGGCTATCGTGTCGGTTGGGTTGCCGGGGATCCGCAACTGATCGCCGAGTACCGCAAGCTGAAGGCAAACATTGATACCGGAACCCCGTGGTTCATTCAGGATGCCGCCATCATGGCCTATTCGGACGAAACCCATGTCGCGGAGATGCGCGAAGAGTACCGTTTGCGAATGCAGCTCTTCGTTGAAGCCTTTGAATCGGCCGGTTTGCCCCGCTGTGAATCGGAAGCTTCCATGTACGTCTGGCAAAAGACTCCGGATGGGGTGACCAGCGGCCAGTTGGCAGAAGCTCTCCTCGACGAAAAAATTCTGGCTGTGACGATTCCGTCAGAAGCACTGGTGGGGAACCCGGAAGTCCACGGGCCCGACGAACAGTTTGTCCGCTTGTCGATGGTCGCCAGTTGGGAAGACAGCCAAAGGCTCGCAGAGGCAATCTCCCGACACCTTCGATTCTAGGATCGGAGAAGACTCAGCGAGAGTCGGTTTCGACTCGCAGAAGTTCTCTGGCCTTGCCCATGGATTCCAGCTGGGCGATATCCTCAAGCTCTTTGAGAAGTTCGCTCAGGTCCGCCTTAGTCGCTCCGCAGCGCAATGCGCCACGCAGGTGGGAGTGAAACGGGGTCATCCTCGATTGGGCGAGCAGTGAACTGACGGCGAGAATCTCCAGATCGAGGGTGCTCAGGGGGCCGGATCCCATCACCGTTCCGTAGGCGAAGCCCAGTATCCACTCCTTCAGATCGGGGTGGCGACGGTGGAGTTGGTCAGCCACCTTTTCGGAAGCTCCTCCGTAAACCTCTTCAAAGACGTTACGGGAGTGGTCTTTTCTGGCCTCAATCGCCGAATCGGGGTCCAGATCCCGAAGCCAGCCCAATGCTTCTACTGCCGCGGGAAAGCCGCTGTAGGGGATCGATTGGAGGATCACCTCGGCGACCTTTTCGGTTTCCGTGTTTTCAAGTGCCTGTTTCAGGGCCTGAAGAGGGGAGATGCGCTCGGGAGCGGCAAGGGAGAAGGTCAATCGGCAGCAGTCCGTGTGCAGTTTCTGGACCATGTGAATACCTTTCCGGATGCCCTGCCAGAGGTGATTCCTCACCCCAATTGCGTGGCCGTTTCCAATCGGTGGGAGCCCCTTGCCCACCCTTGGCGGGGGGATTAGTCTCCACGATGGGTCGATCGTACGACGAGGGGAAATCATGTCAGAAAACCATTCCACACAAAAGCGGTCTCAACGTTGCCTGGCTTTCATCAACCAGAAGGGTGGGGTCGGCAAGACGACGCTCGCCATCAATTGTGCCGCGGGTTATGTACGCATGGGTTACCGGGTTTTGCTGATCGACCTCGATCCACAGGCGCATTTGACCACTTCGCTGATCGTGGCCGAGGATGAAACCAGCCTTGAGCGGATGTCGGAGCACACCATCGAGGCTGCCCTGCGTCGTGAAAAACCGATTGAGGATTGCATCTTCGAGGTTCCCACGGAAGGCTTCAGTCTCGTTCCTTCCGACATCCATCTTTCTGCCGCAGAGAATGACCTCTATCAGGAGTTGGGGCGAGAGCTGTTGCTCAAGGATGCCCTCGAGAAGCTTCCCAAGGACCGTTTCGATCTGGTGATCCTCGATTGCCCACCTTCTCTGGGGTTGCTTTCCCTGAATGCTCTGGTTGCCGCGGATGACGTGATCGTTCCGATTCAGGCGGAATATCTGGCCCTGCAGGGAATGGTGCACTTGCAGAGGGTTGTCGAGCTGGTCCAGCAGAGGTTGCACCCGGAGCTGACCTGCAAGGTGCTGGTACCGACGATGGTCGATCCCCGGACTCGACTCTCCAGAGAGGTCATCGACAGTCTCAAGGAAACCTATCCTGAAGACGTGACCCGGTCCGTGGTCCATTCCAGGGTCAAGGTGGCGGAGGCTCCTTCCTTTGGTATGTCGATTTTCAATCATGACCCCCAGGGGCCGGCGACGATGGAGGTGGAAGTCCTCTGTCGGGAAATTGCCGAAAAACTGGGCATTCAGGAGCCTGCTCTCGATCTCGGCTAGTTCCTCCGGAAAATTTTCTTCAAGTTCACCGTCCTTCTCGCCGAAGTAGGGGTATCGGAACAGTTTCCGACACGACAAGACCCCGAAAGGAACGGTGAAAACATGGCCAGGCCGATGAATCAGGAAGAACTCGAGTTCGTCAAAGCCATCGAGGATTTCAAGAAGTCCGAGGACAAGTTGTTCCTCTCCTGGACTGAAGTGCTCTCCATCGTCAAGGATCTCGGATACACCCGTACCGTCAAGGCACGCACGGCTGCCTCGACCAAGGGTGGAACCCGTAAAGCCAAAAACTCTAAAACCACGGCCAAATCCCCGTCCAAAGCCAAGAAAAGCGCCTGAAGGACCGGATCTACGGATCTGACTAAGTCCTTGTCTCCTTTGGAGAAAGGTGAATTCTCGGCGTTGCGGGGGGGCAAGTCAGATGATAGCCTCGAAGTCACAAGTTCAGTTACTGATTGGAAATAGGTCAATTTACCTGTTTTTCGGTCAGTCAGGCGATTTCGGGGACTGTTTTGACAGTACCGAAACCAGCATCCACCTGGGACCTTCCCCTCGAGGCCTCTTTGGAGAGCCTCCACCAAGGGCCACAGGCGGGTTGGGATAAGATTTATGAATACGATCACCAAAAGAGACCTCGTTCAGCGAATTTCAGAGACTACCGGCGTCCAGCAGCAAAAAGCCAAAGAGGTGATCCAGCAGTTTCTCGACGCCATCATTCAGGAATTGGCCGCAGGTAACCGCCTCGAATTTCGCGATTTCGGAGTCTTTGAACCCAAGTCGAAAGCTGCGCGAATGGCCCGTAACCCGCGTACGGGAGACCGCATTGCGGTCCCGCAAAAGGTGACCGTCAAATTCAAGTCGGGTCGCATGATGAAGGAAAAGCTGCAACCTGAAGCGGCGGAAGATTCCCCCGAAAGTCCCGAGTCACCCTCGGCCCTCTCCTGATCCGGTCGAGTCAGGGTTGATGCCCGCTGAGCCCGGCCAACACTATCGCATTCCACTTTCCCGGCCCCGCATCACCGATGGGGATCGACAATCGGTTCTCTCCGTCCTCGAGAGTCACCGTTTGGCCGGGGGGCCCTGGACCACTGGATTTGAAACCATCTCCCGAGAAACTCTGGGTGTTCCAACTGTTGCATGCAGCAGTGGAACAGCAGGGTTGATTCTCGCCTTGAAGGCTCTGGGAGTCACCGGTGGTGAGGTCATCACTCCTGCACTGGGTTTCATTGCGAGTGCCCACGCCATTCGGGCAGTGGGAGCGACCCCGCGCTTCTGTGACGTTTCTCCTGAGACCCTCTGTTGTGGCCCTGAAGAAGTCGAACGTGTGTGGACGGAGCAGGTTCAGGCGATCATGCCCGTGGACCTCCTCGGCGTCCCTGCACCCGTCGGAGCATTGATGGAGTGGGCAGAGACCCGGGGTATTCCGGTGATCGAGGATGCCTGCGAGGCATTGGGAACCCGGGTGGGAGGCAAGCCCTGTGGATCGCTGGCCGATGCCGCCAGTTTTGGTTTCTATCCCAATAAAATCCTGACGATGGGTGAGGGCGGATTGGTTGCCTGTCGTGATGAAGAGGTGGCCAGTCGGATTCGCCAGTTGGCGAATCAGGGCCGAACAGGACCCGGTTTTTCCTTCTCGGGAGAGGGGTTCAATTACCGTCTGACCGAACTTCAGGCGGCGATGGGAGTCAGTCAGTGGGAAGGGTTGGAAACCCGCATCGTTGATCGCCAGAGGGTCGCAGGTCACTACCTGGAGCTTCTGGAGACGGTGTCAGGAGTGGTGCCGGCCCCTGCTCCCGCCCTCGATCAATCCGGTGATTGCAGATCCTGGTTTACCTTCGTGGTTCTCCTCGAAAATGACGAGTGGCGATCCCCGGTCCGTGAGTATCTGGAAACCGAGGGGATCGAAACCGGTCTCTACTTCCCCTCGATCACGGAATTCAAACCCTACGATCAATCACCGCGAGGTGATCTTGCCGTCACAAACAAGGTTTCTCCGAGGATGCTGGCATTGCCCTTTCACGCAGATCTGGATTTGTCTGAGGTGGAAGAAGTGGTGATGACGTTAAAAGAAGCATTGATCAGGTGCACTTGATACCGGGGATCTCTCGCCAAATCTCTGGCGAGGGGGCATACTGTTCTTTCTCCGTTTCGTGGGGTCAGTAGCTCAGTCGGTTAGAGCAGCGGACTCATAATCCGTCGGTCCCTGGTTCGAGTCCAGGCTGACCCACTCTTTTCATTCTGCATCACGGGTAATTTATTCTGTACCACCAGCAATAAAAAAAGCCACTTTGGATCCGTGGGACCCAAAGTGGCTCGTCAGTGTTTCTGGCAAATCAGTTTCGGGGAACCATGCGTGCCCTGAAGGCCAATATGCTCAGACCCAGTCCACAAGCCCATGAAATCAGGCTCAGAGGACGAGGAGTTTTGGAAGTCGGTTGTTCAGCCTGGGATACCTGAGCCACTTCATTGGCGGCGGTATCGCTGACTTGAACGACGGATTCTTCACTGTCACTTGAGACGAGTTCAGGATTCTTCTCTGTACTAACCAGACTCTCTTCATTCGCTGTTTGGGAATCGGTCGTGTCTGATTTCAAAACCATCTCTTCAAACTTCTGACAGCAATCCATCTCCTCAACTTCCTGTTGAGCGGCGATGGCTTCCACTTCCATGACCTTTTTCATTCTTCGCGATTCTGTTTCGATGAAATCGAGAAGCATATCCACTTCATGATCGTTGATCCGAAGGTTGGGCATGGGGAGTTTGTTGTAGGCTTCAAAAAGCTCCGTGGCGATGGGGTCTTTTTCCTCGAGCATCACATCCGGCTCTTTGATCCAGCGGACCAACCAGTCGTGTTCACGTCGAACCGTGACGTCCATCAGATTGGGCCCCGGTTTGATCACGGAACCCGGCGTTCTGCCAATTTCGTGGCAAGCCGCACATCGGGTGCGGAAAAGGGATTCTCCCTGGCTCAATTTTCTCAGCTCAGGCGCGTCCTGATACATGTTCGTTCTGCGCATGGGATTCTTGTAGTTGTGAAGCCAGGTTCCAATCTCGGTGGCGAGAATGTAGGGATTCTCGAAGGGAGACTTCTTCATCCAGCGACCGGTTTTCTGGTTACCGACGATCATGCTGAGATTGTGATCCAGCGGGTCCTTGTTTACCTCATCGATGTAAAGACCCAGCTTTTTCCTCAACAGGAGGATTTCCTCCTCTTTGCCGGTGAAGAACTCCCAGCCATCTTCAATCTGGTACGTCTGCATGAAGTCGGTGAGGACCTCAGGAGTGTCGTAACCCGGATCGATGGTGATCGAATACATAAAGACGTCTTGGCCCACGCGGTCGCCCAGAATCTGATAAACCTCAGAGAGGCGGGCGGTTTCAAGGGGGCAGGCGTCCGGGCAACGGGTGTAGATGAAGTTGATCATCACCACCTTGCCCTCGACCAAATCGTCAAAAAAGCGTACTTTTTCACCCTTGCTGCTGGTCAGTTCAACGTTGGGGAAATAGTTCCCTCCCCATTGTGAACTCGCCATGCGGCTGTCTTTTGACTCAGGCGTTTTCTCTTCCTGAGCGAGGGCGAGGCCCGGGGCCACTGACAGCAACCCGATCAGGGTCGCTGCCAGGGCCACGAGGCGAAACTCTTCCTTTTTCATTACTGACACACTCCAAAACTCTCACAGGTCAAAGCGTCTTCAGTGGTATCGGTTCCACAGCCTTCGCTGGGGATCGGCAGGCTTCCGCCATTGCCACTGAAGATGTATCCAAGCAGGTGGGTGGCATCAGCCACGTCCACGGCCCCGTCGTCGTTGGAGTCCGCGGCTTTCACGCAGGTGATCGGGAGGCCGTTGAAGATGTATCCCAACATGACCACCACATCCGTGACATCCCTGTTCAGATCCGCATTGACGTCTCCACGCAGGAACGGTGTTGGCTCGCATTCGTCCGGAATACCGTTGGCGTTGTTGTCTGTCGCACCATTGGCAATCTCGCAACTGTCGAGAATTCCATTGGTGTTGCAGTCTTCACCGACCAGTTGGTCAACGTCGCACTCATTCACAATGCCGTCACCGTCGATATCGGAATCACAGGCGTCGATAGTGCCATCGGTGTCGGTGTCGACCTGACAACTGTCGTCCTGACCGTCTGCGTCACAGTCAGCTCCCGCCGTCACATCGATATCACAGGCATTCAGAATGCCGTCGCCGTCGATGTCTGCATCGCAGGGGTCGATCGTGCCATCGTTGTCAGTGTCGAGCTGGCAACTGTCATCCTGACCGTTGACGTCACAGTCGGCTCCGCCGGTCTGGTCGACGTCACAGTCGTTGGCAATGCCGTCACCGTCGAGGTCGCTGTCACAGGGGTCGATGGTGCCATCCGAATCGGTGTCGAGCTGGCAACTGTCGTCCTGACCGTTGACGTCACAGTCGGCTCCGCCGGTCTGGTCGACATCGCAGTCATTGGCAATGCCGTCACCGTCGAGGTCGCTGTCACAGGGGTCGATGGTGCCGTCAGCGTCGGTGTCGAGCTGGCAGCTGTCGTCCTGGCCATTGAGGTCACAGTCGGCGCCGCCGGTCTGGTCGATGTCACAGTCGTTCGGAATGCCGTCACCGTCGAGATCGCTGTCACAGGGGTCGATGGTGCCATCGGCGTCGGTATCCAGCTGGCAACTGTCGATCTGACCGTTGCTGTCACAGTCAGTTCCGGCTGCCTGGTCGATGTCACAGTCGTTCGGAATGCCGTCACCGTCGAGATCGCTGTCACAGGGGTCGATGGTGCCGTCAGAGTCGGTATCGAACTGGCAGTTGTCGTCCTGACCGTTGAGGTCACAGTCGGCTCCACCCGTTTGATCGACGTCGCACTCATTCGGGAATCCATCGCCGTCCAGATCACTGTCACAGGGGTCGATCAGCCCGTCATTGTCGGTGTCGAGCTGACAGGTGTCATCCTGGCCGTTGAGATCGCAGTCGCTTCCGGCGGTCTGATCAATGTCGCAGTTATTGAGGATTCCGTCTCCGTCAAGGTCTGCGTCACAGGGGTCGATGAGGCCGTCGTTGTCGGTATCGAGCTGACAGGTATCGAGCTGGCCATCGAGATCACAGTCCGCTCCCGGAGTCTGGTCGATATCACACTCATTGGCGAAACCGTCGCCATCGAGGTCGCTGTCACACGGGTCGATGAGACCGTCGTTGTCGGTATCAAGCTGACAGGTATCGAGTTGGCCATCGAGGTCACAGTCGGCACCCGGAGTCTGGTCGATATCGCATTCATTGGCGAAACCGTCACCGTCGAGGTCGCTGTCACAGGGATCGATGAGACCGTCGTTGTCCGTATCGATCTGACACGTATCGTCTTGACCGTTGAGATCACAGTCAGCGCCGAGAGTCTGATCGGCATCACACTCATTGGCAATGCCGTCGCCATCGAGATCGGCGTCGCATGGATCGATCAGGCCATCCGCGTCGGTGTCGAGCTGACAGGCGTCGTCCTGGCCGTCGGCATCGCAGTCTGCTCCGAGGGTCAGGTCGATATCACAGGTGTTCGGAATTCCGTCACCATCGACGTCCAGATCGCAGGGGTCGATGATGCCGTCCAGATCTGTATCAACCTGGCAGTTGTCATCCTGACCATTGGCATCACAGTCCATGCCACCGGTCTGATCCGGATCACAGGCGTTGTTGATGCCGTCTCCGTCGTCATCCGCATCGGGCGGACCGACCAGCGGGACCTGAACCGGGTCATTGGGGCCGATTCCCTCACCAACCCGGAAGGTGGGCAGAGCGATGGTTTCGACGTATTCGACACCTTCCCAGGTAGGGAGCGGTGAAGGCATCAGGTTGACCTGGCCTGGGTTTTCAATATCCCAGCGCAGCAGCATGGCACGGTCCTCGTGTTGGGTGTTATGGCAGTGTTCGACATAACTTCCGGCAAACTCACGGAACCGCAGGGCGATTTCCATTACGCCGCAGCTGTCGTCCATGGGACCGATTCGATAAACGTCCTTGCGAGCCCAGCGTTCCCACTCGGGCGGAGCTTCGCCGTCCTTGGACAGAATCTGTCCTTCCTCGAAGTGGATGTGAACCGGATGACTCCAGCCGTTTCCGCCATTCTCGATGGTCCAGATCTCAAGATCACCCAAAGACGGAGCGGCAGAGACGCGGCGGGGATCCATGGTGAATCCGGAACCACCGTCGGTCTTGATGGTCCACGGCGCAGAGTCGGTACCGCTACCACGTCCAAATTCGAAGTGTCTGCGAGTGGCGTTGGCGATCTCGTCCGCCGAAGGTCTCGGCAGCGGAATCATTTTCTTGCCACCGACCACGTACTCGGCCGGATTCATGCTCTGGTCCACACCATTGTAGGCCTGAACGCGAAACTCGAGGAACTTGCCGACACAGGGGTCTCCACCGAGGTATCCGGTCGGAGTTTCGGTCGCCTGATAGGCTCCTGAAAGCACATCCTCCAGCGGAATTTGTCCTTCAGGTTTTCTTCCACCCTGGTGCTCGAGAAGGTTCACGAAGTAGAGCTTGGTTCCCGGAGCAAACTGGGAGAAGTCGACGACGATGTCGTAGCGCTCGGCAATGGCGTGAACGGGCATGACGCCGCGCTCAGTACCGAGGGTGCCGTCAAAGGCCACGGAATGTTCCATCACATTGCCGTCGTTGGCGATCATGTGGAAGGGAACACGGGTGCCATTCTCGTCGACCAGTGCCACCTTGATGTAGCGGGAAACAGAGCCATTGAGAATTCGGAATCGGTACTTTCTGGCAGCCACATTGAAGAAGGGCTTGTACTGCCAGTTCGTGAGTAGTTTGTCACCCATGAATCCGTCCGTGTTGAACGGGTTGAACCACAGTTGCCCTTCCTGGTCCCAGGCCTTGTCGGCGATGACCAGGTTGATGTCGTAATCCCTGTTACCCCAGTCCAGTGAGGTACCACTGGGGAAGCGAAGATTGACGCCGTCGTCGATGCCTTCATTACCGCGGTCGAGAGCACTGTAGTAGTTCATCATCGCGGCGACGCCCTTGTAGACGTTCTGCGCCGTGAAATCGAGCATGTGGTCATGGAACCAGTGAGTACTCATCGTTTCACGCCAGTCACCCGGAATGTTGATGATGCCACCGTTTCCATCCGGCATGCCTGCGCGGGGGTCCGTGGCGTTGGTATTGATGGTGTCATGACCGGCAAGGATCACCGGCCAGCGGTAGTCAAAGTGCTGTCCCGGGAAGAAGAAGGCGTTGGTGTAGCCATCGCTCTCTGCCGGGTTGTGACCGTTGTGCTCGTGGATGGAGATGGTGTGAAGACCAAATCCCCGGTTTGCTCCGGGATCCAGCGGGAGGCCGTTCCAAAGTCTCATTAAAACCGGCTCACCGTATCGGACCTTCAGCAGTTTAGGAGGGAAGGTTCCGTCAAAGGTCCACAGGGCATCCGGATTCTGCGCAGGCATCAACGGATGGAATTTCACCTCAAGGCCATTGGTCGTTCCGGCGCTGAGGCCGAGTCCATCGGGGTCGTCATAGGTGTTGTAGTAGAGTCCACCAGGTCCAAATTCACAGTCATCCCCGGAGAGACCATGCTGATAACCGTGGTCCTGCATGGAGCCGCGGAATCCAAAGTTGGTTCTTGCACCGGTGATCATCGACTGGAAGACCTTGACCGGCGGGAACTCGGCCCAGCGCTGGTGAGCCCAGCCTTCACCGGGCGGGCGCCCTTCACAGGGAAGGTGTTCGCAGGGGCGTCCCAGGTAGGACTCGATACGGGGCTTCCAAGGGTTCTGGGCAAAGTCGTTGCTCAGGCGTGTGGTTTCCGCAGTCAGAGGCTGATCAAGAAACATCTCGACCTGCGATCCATCCGGACAATCCTGTGCGGTCAGCTCCGGAGCGGGAATCGGAAGTCCATCCACATCAAAGCCACCACCGGTCAGGGCGTTAGCCTCTGCAGTACCGGGGTAGGGCATTGGATTCAATCCGACTTCATTCTGAAGTGTACCGAACTCCTCGAAGCGCAACATCTGCTGCTCGAAATCCAGAGCACCAAACATCGGACTCGGGAGACCCCCGGTAGGCAGGTCAAAAATCCTGCCCTCCAAAAGGTTCGCTTCCGGAATGGTGTTATTCTCCCAGATCAGGTCATGGGTATCAGGGATACCCAGTGGACCTTCAATCGCACCGTCCATCATGTAATGCATGCCTGGCGGTGGCGGAATCAGTTCTTCAGAGATCACCAGTGGGACAAGTCCAGAGTTGTCAACCTGTGGTTCACCGATGACGAAGGGAAATGAAAAACATGCAATTGCAAGCAGAGCCAAGTAACCAGATTTGATCTGCTGTCTGGCATGTATCTTTGAATTCCGCGTGTTCATGGCGGGACTCCTCCTCCCTATGTGATAAGACTTTTCAGTCCGTTGATAACGAACATGATTTTTATGACTTTGAAGCCTCACGGGCAACATGAATTTGTATTGATCATGTATAGTCAGTCATGGCAGTAGTGACAGTTGAGACAGGTGAGTCACATCAGGGCAGATTTAGTGTATTCAGGGGCCAATATTGCGTTCTTTGGCAATTGGGGCCCTTTTGTCTCGATTCCTGTCGCCGGATGGAGGGGGGAGGGATGGCGAGTTTCGTTAGTAGGAGAGGTGAAAGATTGGGACAATTTTGTCATCAGTACGAGGAGATAACAAAACATGTCGACAGATTCGAAGATGTTCCGGGTAACAACCATGTGGACCCAATGGAGATGCTTGGGACGGTCCTGGAAATTCCAAGGGCGATTTCGTTAATGACTGAAGGGTCAGTCTTGTGGTCTCCGGCGCTGTCGTGATCTGAGAGCCAGAATGCTCAAACCCAGACCGGAAGCCCAAGAGATCAGGGTAAAAGGGGTCGGAGACGAGCTTTTACGAGGGGTTGCCAGATACTGACGGTCTGAGCCGACCTTTTTTCCCTTGAGAGCCAGCGGATCTTCAGAATCCAACTCCGGATCCGAATCGTCAGAATCGGTTCCCAGAACCATTTCTTCGTTTTTCTGACAGCACTCCATGGGTTCGACCTCCTGTTGATCTGCGATGGCCTGAACCTGCATGACTTTTTTCATTCGCTTGGATTCGACCTGTATGAAATCCAGCAGCAGTTGGGCCTCGTGCTCGGAGATCCGAAGATTTGGCATTGGTAATCGGTTGTAACTTTCAAACAGTTGCATGGCGACCGGGTCGTGTTCCTCAAGCATTGTGTCCGGTTCCTGTATCCAGCGAAGGAGCCAGGGATGATCTCTGCGCTCGGATACGTCCAGCAGGTTCGGGCCCGGTTTCAGGGTGGTCCCCGGAATTCGACCGATTTCATGGCAGGTGGAACAGCGGGTTCTGAAGAGTGCTTCCCCCTGTGTCAACTTCCGGATTTCAGGCGCATCCTGATACAGGTTTCGATTCTCTGAAGGGGCTTTGTAGTTATGGAGCCATGTCCCGATTTCCGTAGCGAGGATGTAGGGATTCTCGAAAGGTGATTTCTTCATCCAGCGACCCGTGGCCTGATTTCCAATGATCATGCTGAGGTTGTGATCCAGCGGATCCTTATTCACTTCGGAGATATAAAGACCGAGTTTTCTGCGAAGGAGCAGGATGTCTTCTTCGCTACCCGTGAAAAATTCCCAGCCCTTTTCGATCTGGTAGGTTTTCATGTAGGTACTCAGGACTTCAGGTGTGTCATGGTCAGGATCGATGGTGATCGAATACATGAAGACATCTTCGCCAACCCTTTCCCCCAGAATCTGGTAAAGCTCTGAAAGCTTGGCTGTCTCCAGGGGGCAGGCATCCGGGCAACGGGTGTAGATGAAATTGATCATGACAACCTTGTCTTTGATCAGGTCATCAAAGAAGCGGTGTTTCTCACCCTTGCTGCTCGTCAATTCGACATTGGGAAAGTAGTTTCCACCCCAATGGGTGTTGGCCAGCCTGATGTCAGGGTTTTTGTTTTCCTGCTCCACGGACGGAATGTATGCCCCGAGTGGATTCTGGATGGAAACCAGACTGACGAGCAAAAGCAGAAGCAAGGTTTTGTGAGGAATCATGGGCAGGCTCCATGGTTTTGGCAATCGAGACCGTCAAGGCTTGGGTCCACTCCGCAACTTGCTGTTGGGGCAGGAATGCTGACTGTTCCGTTGAAAATATGGGAAAGAAGATAGATGGCATCGGTCAGATCGACGCTGCCGTCATCGTTATTGTCGGCCGCTGAGATGCAATCCAGCGTGTAGCTCTGGAACATGAACTGTATTACGAGGATCGCGTCGGTGATATCAGTGCTTGAATCACCATTCAGATCTCCCCGAATAAACTTGCCGGTATCGCATTCGTCGGGAATTCCGTTGTTGTTGACATCAGGCAAGCCGTTGCTGAGATCACAGTCATCCAGAATTCCGTTGGAGTTGCAATCTTCGCCACTGCTGTGATCACTGTCACATAGGTTTTCAATTCCGTCACCGTCAATGTCTGCATCGCAGGGGTCAATGGTGCCATCGGCATCGGTGTCGGGCTGGCAGCTGTCGTCCTGTCCATCCAGATCACAATCGAGTCCTCCGGTCTGATCGACTTCACAGTCATTGAGAATGCCATCACCGTCCACGTCTGAATCACAGGCGTCGATGGTTCCGTCGGCATCGGTGTCGAGCTGACAGATATCGGATTCACCATTCAGATCACAGTCGGCACCCGGGCTTTGGTCGACGTCACAGTTATTCAAAATTCCATCCCCATCAATATCCGCATCACACGGGTCAATGGTTCCATCGGAATCGGCGTCAAACTGGCAGGAGTCGTCCTGTCCATTGCTGTCACAATCTGATCCACCGGTCTGACTGACGTCGCAGTTGTTGGGAATGCCGTCGCCGTCCAAGTCGACGTCACAGGGATCGATCAGGCCATCGCTGTCGGTGTCTGCCTGACAGGAATCCGCCTGGCCATCGTCGTCACAGTCGGGGCCACCGGTCTGGTTGATATCGCATTCGTTGGGGATTCCGTCTCCGTCAAGATCGCCGTCACACGGGTCGATGGTGCCATCAGCATCGGTATCGATCTGGCAGCTGTCATCGGTTCCGTCAAGATCGCAGTCTGCGCCGCCGGTCTGATCAGGGTCACAGATATTGGCCACACCATCGCCGTCCAGATCACTGTCACAGGCATTGATCAGACCGTCTCCATCGGCGTCGACCTGGCAGGCGTCGGATACGCCATTGGAGTCACAATCTTCACCTCCAGTATGATCGACGTCACAGTGGTTGGGGATTCCGTCATCGTCGAGATCATTGTCGCAGGCGTCGATCAGGCCATCTGAGTCCGTGTCTGGCTGACAGGTGTCATCCTGACCATTGAAATCACAATCGTTTCCTCCGGTCTGATCAATATCACAGGCATTGGCGATGCCGTCCCCGTCAAGGTCTCCATCGCACGCGTCGATGGTTCCGTCCGAGTCCGTATCGGTCTGGCAGGTATCGTCTCGTCCATCGAGGTCACAGTCATTACCGCCGGTCTGATCGACGTCACATTCGTTGGGGAGGCCGTCACCGTCGATGTCAGAATCACAGGGGTCGATGGCTCCGTCTGCGTCAGTATCAGGTTGGCAGCTGTCGTCCTGACCGTTGAAGTCGCAATCGTTGCCACCGGTCTGGTCGACGTCGCAGTCGTTGTCCAAGCCGTCTCCATCGAGGTCTGCGTCACAGGGATCGATGGTGCCGTCTGCATCCGTGTCGAGCTGGCAGCTGTCGTCCTGGCCATTGAGGTCACAGTCGGCTCCGCCGGTCTGGTCGACATCGCAGTCATTGGCAATGCCATCGCCATCGAGATCGCTGTCGCACGGGTCGATGAGTCCGTCCTGATCCGTATCGAGCTGACAGGAGTCTATCTGGCCGTCGCCGTCACAGTCTGAGCCCGGATTCTGATCGATATCGCACCCGTTGAGGACTCCATCCCCATCGAGGTCTGGATCACAGGGATCGATGGTGCCGTCGGCGTCAGTGTCTGTCTGGCACAGATCGAGGACACCGTTCAGGTCACAATCGGTTCCCGTAGATTGATCGGGGTCACACTCATTGGTGATTCCATCCCCATCGAGGTCTGGGTCACAGGGGTCGATGATTCCGTCGAGGTCCGTGTCGATCTGGCAAAGGTCGAGTTGGCCGTCGAGATCACAGTCTGCTCCCGGTGTCTGGTCTATATCGCATTCATTGGGGAGGGTATCGCCGTCGAGGTCCGGGTCGCAGGGGTCGATGAGACCATCCTGATCGGTATCCAGCTGGCAACTGTCATCCTGACCATTCTGGTCACAATCGATGCCCAGTGTCTGGTCGATGTCGCAAGTATTGGGGATGGAATCTCCGTCGAGATCCGGATCGCAGGGGTCAATCAGGCCATCCAGATCTGCATCATTCTGACAGGCGTCGTCCTCACCATTGAGATCGCAGTCCAGCCCACCGGTTTGATCCGGATCGCAGGCGTTGACAATTCCATCTCCGTCATCGTCCCCATTGGGCGGACCGACAACCGGAACCCGAATTGGATCGACGTTTCCGGTTCTGTCTCCCACTCTGAAGGTGGGCAGGGCCACTGTGTTGACGTATTCCACGCCTTCCCAGGTGGGCAGGGGT
>JAPOLY010000023.1 GCA_029976805.1 bacterium | reverse complement strand
TGAGAGGCGTTGATCGATGATCTCTGAAGCCCTCTCTCGAATCATTCGTCACAAAGTCCGGGCACTGTTGATGGTCCTGACCTTTGTTCTCGGATTGGCATCCGTCGTCAGCATCGTGGGGACCATCGAAGGTGGGCGTAAAGCCATCGGTCATGATCTGGAAGCACTCGGAACCGATCTGGTTGCCCTCGTCAATCCGATCTCTCTTGGCACTCTCTCTTTGGGAACCAGTACAGAGGGGGTACCGGTGGCGGAAGCGGATCTGGATTCCCTTTTCCAAAGGGTGGGAACCATGATCGATTCAATGTCACCTTTGGTGATCGATCTGGGATTGACCACCCACCAGGACGTTTCGTGGCAACACACCATGGTCTCCACCACTCCCGGTTTTCAGTCTGTGCTTCGGTCAGGAATGCTGGCTGGCAGATTTCTCACGGACAGCGACCGTTGGCCGGAAGATCCGGAAAATCCCGTGCCGACAGTGATCGACGAAGCCCTGGCTTTGAAGTTTTATCCGCAGGCGGAAGACGCACTGGGAAAATCCTTCCGATCGATCCGCAAGGGACAGGCGATCGATTGCGAAATCGTCGGCGTCGTCAAGGATCCCTTGTTGTTGCGTCAGCACATGAGTTCTTTTGATGCCACATCCAAAGCCCGATCGGTCCCTGCAAGAAGGCTTGAGTTCCTGAATCTGTACATGCCTTGGCGGACTGGAGTCGATGAGCCTTCTGTGGTCATCCTGGATGTCAGGGATGTCGATACGGTCGCTACAGTCGAGCCCACTGTTGCCTCGTGGATCGGGGAAAACAAAAAAGGTGTCTACCTGCATGTTCAAAAAGAGTGGACCGGAGTCATTCTCGAAATGGTCGACCGGTTTCGGGGATTGGGGCACTTCATTTGGGTTCTCAATCTGATCATCGTCCTGATTCTGACAGCGACGATTTCGCTCTTGGCCATCGACGAAAGTCTGGAAGAGGTTGCCTTGCGAAGGGCTGAGGGTGCTGCCATTGGACAAGTGACAGCACCGGTTTTTCTTGAGGCCGGAATTCTTGCATTTTTGGCGCTGGCTCCCGGTTACTGGCTCGGATTGAAAGTGATCGAAGTGGGGATCGTTCCGGTTCTCGGTTGGCAGGCTTGGCTCCCGCCGACCACTCTGGTGGGCACCTTTGGTGCATTGATCGGAACAGCAATGCTTTCTGCATTGGTTCCTGCCTGGCGTGTTGCCACACTGGATCCTGCTCCAGTGCTTTGTGGACGGAGAGATTTGTAATGGCTGCTACAGATAAAAAACTGATCGTCGACATGCAGGGGATCGAGCGCCGTTACGGTGATGAAGAAACGGGAGTCCTTGCTCTTGCCGGAGTCGACTTGCAGATCGAATCAGGTGAGTTTGTGGCCATCGTCGGGTCTTCAGGAAGTGGCAAGAGCACCCTGTTACAGATTCTTGGCTGCCTCGATCGGGCGACCCGGGGGCGCTACCTTCTTTCCGGCAAGGATGTTCTTTCCCTGTCAGAAAAAGAAATGGCACGGGCGCGTAATGAGACCCTTGGATTTGTCTTTCAATCGTTTCATCTTTTGGGAGATCGCAGTGCTCTGGAAAATGTGCGCCTTCCTCTCGAGTATCGCAGGGGGAGTAAAGATCATGGAAGCCCGGAAGAGGTGTTGCAGAGGGTTCAGCTTGCAGATCGAAGTAGCCATCGCCCGTCCCAATTGAGTGGGGGTGAGCGCCAGAGAGTGGCCATCGCAAGAGCATTGGTCAAGAAACCGGAACTGCTTCTCTGTGATGAACCCACGGGAAATCTCGACAGTGAAAACAGTCGACAGATCCTCGATCTGCTTTCAGGATTGCGCGAGGATTTTCAGACGACCCTGATTCTGGTAACTCATGATCGCGAGGTTGCTGCCAGAGCAGACAGGACGTTGACTCTTTTTGATGGGCGTTGGCAGCAGGAGGCCAAGTGAAAAACTGGCTTTGGATTTTTCTCTTTGTCGCGGGCTGTCAGGGTCAGAGTGACTCGGTGGTGACCATCTATTGTGCTCATGACCGAGCGCACGCTGAGCAGATTCTGGATTTGTTTGAGAAAGAAACAGGAATCCGTGTCGAGGCGATCTATGACACGGAAGCGAGCAAGACGGTGGGTTTGGCCGAGAGACTCCGGGCTGAAAAGGAGAGGCCTCGCTGTGATGTTCATTGGTCCAATGAACCATTGCGATCGGTTCGCCTGGCAAGCGAGGGGATCTACCGAAGTTTGCCGGAAGGTTTCGCTCCCGGAATCGCTGCAAAATGGAGAGATCCGAAAAATCGCTGGTGTGGATTTGCAGGAAGGGTGAGAGCTCTGGCTCTGGATCCGCAATCGCCCGCTGGAATCAAACCTCCGACTTCGGTTCGCGATCTGGTGGAGGAGCAATGGCGTGACAAGGTGGCTCTGGCGGATCCCCGATTGGGAACGACCGGAACACACATGGCAATCCTCAAGTGGTCCTGGGGTGAAGCAGATTTCACCGCCTGGTTACAGGGATTGAAAGAAAACAGGATTCGGATCGCCGCTTCCAATTCTGCCAGCCGGGACCGTGTCATCACCGGGGAAGTCTGGATCGGTTTGACGGATACGGATGATATCGAGGTGGTGAGAAGGCGCGGCATCGATCTGGGTGAAGGGTTTACTGAGGACGACGGGGTCATCCTTCTTCCCAACGTAGTGGGTTTGATCGAGGGCTCCCCCCATCCGGAGGAAGCGGAAGCTTTGGCTCGCTGGTTGCTCAGTCCCCGGGTGGAAGAGATGCTGGCAGCTTCTTCCAGTCGTCAGGTTCCTTTGGGAAAAGGGACAAAGGTGGGCCCGGGAGGGCTGGATCTGAATTCTTTGGGTAGCGTCATGACCATCGACTGGAGTGCTGCTGCCGAGACTCTGCCGGGTGCCATCAAGGATGTGGAGAGAGCTTTGTTGGATCGTTAATGATTTCTAATGTGATCCGAACCTGGCCACTGTGGGTGCTGCTCGCCGGATTTTATGTTCCTGTACTTCTCACTCTGTACCAGGACACTCTGAGCGGCGATTTTTCCGAGGCTGCTGCCAGTACATGGTCTGCAGTTCCCCTGTTTTTCTCAACGGCTCTTTTGGCTCTTGCTGCGGCATTGCTCGCGACTCTTGTCGGTGGACTGGACGCGCTGGTCTTCTCTGCATTCCGCCAACCGAGAGGTGCTTTCCTGTGGTTGTTGCCCGGCTTGCTGATCACTTTTACGACCCCACCTGCTGCCATCGCTTCTGCGATTCAGGCGACCATCGGATCTTCACTCTTGTTGGCGGGTACAAGTGACGAGTTGGGGGCAGTGCTCCTTTTGACACTGAGGTGGGCTCCAGTGGCGTTTTTGCTTCTTTCCGGATTGTCTCTCACGATTCCGGTGGCACAGGAACAGGCCCTGAGAACTCTGCCTCCCAGAGCTGCACTCAAACTTCGCTGGCAAATGCAAAAGCCCTGGCGCAGAAGTTGTCTTCTGCTGCTGTTTTTGCTGATGTTGCCTGCGACCGAGATTCCGTCCTACACCGGTGTGGAAAGTGTGGGACGGCGAATCATGGCACGATTGACCATCGGCGATGGACTTTCCGGCTGGTGGTTGGCCGCTGGATTGATACTGCTCGTGTTTCCATGGGTGATACGGCTATTGCCCAGAGGATTGTGGTTGGGGCGCTCTTTTCAGGCACCGACCACAGTGGGACTGCCCGCAACGAAATGGGTTTCTCTCTGGTGGATTCCGAGATTGTTGCCCGTGGCGGTCTTTCTTGGCGTCCTGATTTTCACAGCATGGCCGAAGGCCTCGCAATTCGAACAAGCGGCGGCAGAATTTTTGGAAGCGGTCTGGGCCGGGTTCAGAGAGTTGCCGCGGGCATTGCTGATCGTCTCCATCGGGTTTTTGTCCTGTTGGGCTCTGGCCTTGACTCGCAGGCGAAAGTCACTGTTGCTGTGGTGCCTGCCGACGTTCTTGCCTGGGAGTCTGGTCGGGTTGTCTTTGGCCACCTCCATCAGGCCGTGGATTCCCCTTGCTCTGGATCATACGCCTCTGTTGCTTTCACTGGCCCAGATCACCCAATTGGGTTCTCTGGCAGTGATGACTGCCTTGTTGTCGGTATGGATGATTCCCGAGACTGAAATGAAAGCAGCGCTTCAGTTACCACCAGGCTCTGCCCGCTGGAAAGCGTTGTTACCTCGGTCTCTGCCAGTGCTGCTTCCGGGAGCAATTCTTGGAATGTTACTCATCATGGGTGAGGTTCAATCGACCCTGCTGTTGGCCCCACCGGGGCACCCCTCCCCAGCGCTGGAGTTGCATCAGTTATTGCACTTTCGCAATGATGAACAAGCCGCAAGACTGGCACTGGCGATGGTCGTCATCAGTACCCTTTGGACATTGTTTTTTACGATCATGATTCGAAGGAGAGGAGTGACCGGTGAATAGTGAAGTCACTCTGGAGTTGTCTGAAGTCGTCGTATGCAGGGGAGCGCAAAGGCTGGGCCCTGTTTCCCTGAAGATTCAGCGGGGAGAGTGCCGCTCACTGGTCGGCGCGAATGGTTCTGGTAAAAGCAGTATTCTCGAAGCGGTCGCCGGATTCCTTCAGGTCGAGTCAGGAACAATCCGGATTGGCGGCAAAACCGTCTCTGACGTGGGCACTGAGAATGAGCCGTGGCAAAGGGGAATCGGTTGGCTGGGACAACAGCGAGGTCTGTGGCCACACATGACCTTGCGTGAGCAGGCCCAGTTGGTTGCCGGTCAAACAATCGCAGGCCAGTTGGAAGAGACTGCTTCAGCCCTCGACCTTCAATCTCTGTTGGATCGCCGTCCGGACCAGCTCTCCGGTGGAGAAGCCCAAAGAGGAGAACTCATGCGTACCCTTTGTGGGAGTGCCCCCCTGCTGCTTCTGGATGAGCCATTTTCTGCACAGAATCGCGAACAACGTGAGCGGATTCTGGAGGTTCTTCACAGGGAGTTGGACGCTGGCAGAACGATATTGCTGGCGATCCATGAAGCAATTCCTGACATCGAAGCCATCCCGCTCGGCGTTGGTTCCGACTACTAGGAAGTCTCCGGGTCATCAGCGGATTCATTCTGGAAGCGTCCGTCGATCATTTGCAATCTTCGGTCTGCTCGCGAAGCGAGGTCGGGGTCATGGGTGACGACCAAAATCGAAGTCGACAGATCCTGATGCAGTTCCCGAAGCAACTGGTGAATACTTTCACTGGTCCGTGAATCCAGGTTGCCGGTGGGTTCATCGCAGAGAAGAAGCTTGGGTGACATCATCAATGCTCTGGCAATGGCGACACGTTGGCGTTCTCCTCCAGACAGGGTTCCTGGAGATTGACGCTCGCGACCTTTCAGTCCGACTCGCTCCAGCAGACTTTCACCCCGGCTTTCGAGACTGCTGCGGTTCCGATTCCACTCGCCCGTCTCTTGACTGATCACCGTTGGCAACATGACGTTTTCTAGAACGTTGAGGTCGGGCAGCAGGTGGAAAAATTGAAACACGAATCCTATAAAGTGGTTACGCAATTGACAGCGGTCATCTTCGCTCAAATCTGTTGAGCGCCAGATACGGTCACCATCCCGGTACGTGATTTCGCCAGTGGTTGGGGTGTCGAGAAGACCGAGGCAATGCAACAGTGTGCTTTTGCCCACCCCACTCATTCCGACGATGGCGACCATCTCTGCTTCGTCTATTTGCAGATCGAGTTCCTGCAATACCTTGAGTTCGGAGCCATTCGCCATGGGGAATGACTTCACCAGCTTTCTGGCATTGATCACAGGGAGGGAGGAGGAGAGATCACTCATGATGCAACGCCTTGATGGGGTCGTGGCGGCCCGCCCGGATAGCCGGGAGAATACTGCCAAAGAAGCCAAAGATCAGGGTCGGGAGGCTGACGAGAAGAACGTCCTGCCAACGTAACACCATTGGAATGCGCTCGAGATAATAGACATTTGGAGGAAAGAGTCTCAGCCCGGTCATCTGATAGACCAGATCATGAAACGCATTGATGTTCTCGAGGAAAACCCAGCCAGCCAAGAGGCCGACTGCGGCTCCTAACGTGCACAGGAACATCCCCTGGCGCAGAACAAGAGAGACGACTCCACTGCGGGTCGCTCCGAGGGCGCGGAGGACTCCAAGATCCCGTTCTTTCTCAATCACCAGCAGCATCAGAATCAGGAAGATCATTCCTGCGGCGAATGCAACGATGAGCAACATCAAAACCGAGATGATGCGTTTTTCGATTTCGACGGCCTGAATCAGATTTGCCCTCTTGTCCTCCCATGTTTCAAAGGATGGACTGCGCAGGGGAATCTTGTCCGGATGATCCTGATCGAGGAACATTCGCCGATCCACTTCCCGACGAATCTCGCCTTTGATCTTGTCCGCTTGCGAATAGTCATCGAGTTTGATCGAGATTCCAGAGAGTCTCATGTCCTCTGCTTCATCATCCCACAATTCAAGAGTGTCCTGGAGTGATCGAATATAGGTGTATGCCCAACGCAGGTCCTGTTCATAGACACCGGATTGGAATGCACCGACGACGATAAAATTGTCTGAGCACGGTTCCAGAGAGACGGGAGAGTAGGAGGAGATCTGAACCACATCGCCCATGCTCAGTCTGCCGCTTCGCAATGCTTCGATACCGACGATGAAGGGTTTGGGAGGAGCGTCCACAGAGAAGCCTGAACCGGGATCCTCCTGCAGTCGCCAGCGCAGAACATCTCTCCTGCGTTCCAGTGAGAAGAGCTGTTCCACCTGTTCCACCGGCATCGGCTCGCGATCTGCCGGCAACAGCATGAAGCGGTCATTCAGCATTTCGTTGATCTCGACATCAGAGAGAAGGAAGCGTGCGAGATCGGAAACTTCGCACTCGGCGGCAGGCTCTACTCCCCTGAGAACACAGTGGTCCATGACGCCTACCTTGTAGAGGGCGAGGGTGGTGACATGTGGCGCAGCAGCCTTGACTCCGTCAATGGATTCGATCGTTCTGAGAAGCGAGTCTTCCCCGACGAGTCCCCTGAACGGGTCTGCTTCGATGACCAGATGGGAGAGGGTACCGCGAATCCTTTCCCGCATTTCGACTTTGAAGCCCTCCATGACTGCCAGAACTGTCAGCAACGAAAAGACTCCCAGGGCCACCGCTACGGTGGCGGCCCAGGGTGCCCAGCGTCTGCTGAGATAACGGCGAGTCAGGTAGTCGTGGTACTTCAACGGAACTCCGTGGATTGGGGATCGTCTATGTCTACTTGTTGCCAGAAGGGATTGCAAGGCTTGGAATCGGTTAGATCCTATTTTGCAAACCCCTGTAAAATAATGACTTGTGGAAACGGCCAGGGAGGTGACACAGGTTTCCGATTCACTTCTGCACTGACAAGTGAACGGTTACAATCAGTATGATCCGTGTATGTGACCTCAGGGGAACATGCCGGGTTGTTATCACCTCTTCCCTGCAACGGTTCGCCAAGGCGAATCGTTCCTTCGACGGTTTTCGGGGAAAATGCAGACGGAGGCGAGGTGGTTTTGGGGTCCAGATAGCCCGTGTCGAGGGTGTGAGCCCGACTTCGGCAAGTTGCCTGAAGTCTCACCAAACCCACAGAGACCAAGGGGAAGCATGAAGATCAAAAAAATTGAAGCCGATGGATATGAAAACGTCGTGATGGCCAATGATCCCGAAACGGGATTGAAAGCGGTCATTGCCGTGCATGACACCACCCTTGGGCCTGCCCTCGGGGGACTCCGAATGTGGAACTACACCACAGAAGAAGAGGCAATTTTTGACGTTCTGCGCCTCTCAAAAGGCATGACTTACAAGAGTGCCTGCGCCAATACCGGTCTCGGCGGCGGTAAAGCGGTCATCATTGGCGACCAGAGGAGAGACAAGACCGAGCCTCTGATGCGTGCCATGGGCAGATTCGTCGATTCCCTCGGTGGTACCTATATCACCGCAGAGGATGTGGGCATTGGAATCCAGGAGCTGGAGTGGCTGCAAAAGGAGACCCAATACGTGACCGGGTTGAGTCGTCAGTCAGGCTCCAGCGGAAACCCTTCTCCTTTCACAGCACGCGGAGTGATCCGTGGACTCTTCGCGTGTACTGAAGAGAAGTTTGGTACCAGTCACCTGGATCGTCTTCACTATTCGGTACAGGGTCTGGGTCAGGTGGGAGGAGACGTCGTTCGTTGTCTCTCCATGCTGGGGGCTCGCGTGACCGTGACCGACATCAATCAAGATCGTTGTATGGAATTCGCTGCTCTTCCGGGAGTGGAAGTGGTTCTCGGTGATGAGATCTACGATGTGGATGCAGATGTGTTCATTCCGTGCGCTCTCGGTGGAATCCTCAATGGTGACACCATTCCTCGCCTGAAAGTGAAAGTGGTTGCGGGTGCGGCCAATAATCAGCTTCTGGGTGAAGAGCATGCCCAAGAGCTGCACGATCTCGGAATCCTTTATGCACCGGATTTCATCATCAATGCCGGTGGAATCATCAACGTTTCGGTAGAGGTTCGACCGGAAGGTTACGACGAGCGCACCGCAGTCTCCAAGATTGAAAACATCTACAACGGGCTCCGTGAAGTCTTCGAAACCTCACGCAGGGAAAACCTGACACCCGCAGAAGCCGCGTACCGAGTCGCCGAAAACCGCCTTGAAGAAGCCCGCCAAATGAATGGTCAGTCGGTCGCTGATTCCACCTCCTAGGAGGTGGAAGGGGGCACATGAGTGGTCACCAGTTTCCAAGATCTTCACGAATCTGCCGCAAGGCGGATTTTGAGGAAGTCTTTTCCAAAGGCGTTCGCTGGAGTACCCGGCACCTCCGTGCGGTGGTCCTTGAAGCGGGTCGTGACGAAAGTCGTCTGGGGCTCGCAGTCAGTCGCAAGGTCGGCAACGCAGTCGTTCGAAACCGTCTCAAGAGGCGGCTGCGGGAAATCTTTCGGGTTGAACGCTCCCGGGCTCCTGCACACAGGGATCTCATTCTGATTCCCCGTCCCGGCTGCTCCGACCTCGATTTTCAAAAGTTGAGGCTGGAAGTCATCGATTTGATCTCCCGTTCCGTCGATTCTTCCGGAGAGCCCCGATGACGGAGCAGGGGGAAGGGGATCAACGGGCTGAGCTTGAGAGTCCGGGCCTGCTGGCGAGGGTCTTTCTGGGACTGATCCGGTTTTATCGCAGCGGGATCTCGCCACTGTTGCCACCTTTGTGTCGCTTCGAGCCGACGTGCAGTTGCTATGCGGCGGAGGCGATTCGTGGTCACGGAGCTTTGCGCGGACTGTATCTCACCCTTCACCGGTTGTTTCGTTGCCACCCCTTTTCCCGTGGCGGCTACGACCCGGTTCCGGAGCCTCCCGGCAAAACCTGAATCGAATCCACGCTCAGAAGAGAAAATTCTGCTCTTGAACTATGGTTTATAAAGTATAAAGTATAAAGCGCGCGGGGAAGCCGGCCGTCATGTCCGGTGTGCATTTTGATATCCAAGAGGGGAATACGACGCTTGCCCAAGCCTTCTGCAGGCCAGGTGCCGAGAAAACTCTTCAAGATCGGTGAAGTGATGGCTGCGACGGGGATCTCCCGTCAGACGATCCACGATTACACCGTCTCGGGATTCATCGAGGAGGAGGAGCGAACCCCCGCTGGCCACCGCCTCTATGCCGAATGGATCTTTGAGCGTTTGGCCAAAATGGCGGATTTGCAGGAGCAGGGGAAGTCCCTGAAAGAAATCAAGCAACTGATCGACGAGGGGAAACTGTAGATGTTCTGGACCGATCCTTCCTTCCTGACCACCGCCCTGATCGTGGCCCTGGCCATTCAGTGGATCCCCGCCCGCAAGAATTCATCTTCACCAAACAAGGTCCGAATCCCTTCTTCCCGGAACGATCGAAGAAACGGTCCAAAAGGGGAGTGATCCCTCCGCGGTGTGATTCGGGAGTGGCGAACAGAGAAAACTGTGCAGCCGATTCCGGCATGATATTATCCAGATTGGTTCTCGATCCTTGGGCTCAGGATTTGTCCAGTGGATCAATACCTCCAAATTGAGGGTGGGAGAAAACAAGGTGTCTGACGAAAATTCCCTCTGGGATTCCATGGGCAAGGTCGGTTTTGAGAGTGGTGCCTCGGAAGCTGCCGATGGCGAAGATCTCTCGATTCTTCCCGACCGTCACGATATTGCCCGCCATCCATACAGAGCATTTCTCCATCGACTCGAAAAGCCTGGCCGTTACACCGGGGGAGAGCTGCATTCGGTCACGAAGACGGATGCCCGACTTTCCTTCCTTCTGGCCTTTCCGGATGTCTATGAAATTGGGATGAGCCATCTGGGCTTCAAGATTCTGTATTCGCAATTGAATGGCCTCGAGGATGTTCGTGCCGAGCGGGTTTACACCCCTTGGATCGATTGTGAAAAAGAGTTGCGGGCCCGTGACCTTGAATTGGTCAGCCTGGAATCCTGGCGAAGGATGCGAGATTTTGACGTCGTCGGTTTCTCGATGCAGTACGAGCTCACCTTCACCAATATTCTGACGATGCTCGATCTCGGTGGCATCCCCATTCGCTCCAGTGATCGCGACGACGATTGCCCGTTGGTCATGGCCGGGGGACCGGTGGCATTCCAGCCAGAACCGATGAGTCCCTTCATCGATGCATTTTTGATCGGCGACGGTGAAGGACACTTTCACAAGGTGGTCGACCATTGGAAATCACTCAAGGAACTGGGTGTTTCCCGAAGAGATCGACTGATCCAGATCAGTGGTTTCGACGGGGTTTATGTTCCGTCGCTTTACAGTACTCGGGTGGAACCGGATACAGGGTTCACTGTTGTCGACTCACCGCTGGACGAAAGAGTCCCTGCCTCAGTGAAGCGGGCACACGTTCCCGACCTTGCCGAGTATCCATTCCCGGCCAAATCCCCCGTTCCCAATACGGAAGTGGTTTTTGATCGTGCGAGCATCGAGGTTGCCAGGGGCTGTACCGAGGGTTGCCGATTCTGTCAGGCGGGAATGATCTACCGCCCTGTCAGGGAGAGACCCCCGGAAGATATTCAGGAGGTGGTCCGTGATGCGGTCAAGTGCGGAGGCTTCGATGAAGTCTCTCTCACCAGCCTCTCGACTGCAGACTACAGCGCCATTGAACCACTCGTCAAAAAGATCATGCCAGAGTTGCGGGAGAAGAATATTTCTCTCAGTGTCTCTTCTCTTCGTGCCTATGGTTTGACCGATGAAATGCTGGAAGAGATGTCGAGTGTCCGCAATACCTCCCTGACCTTCGCTCCGGAGGCAGGGACTCAGCGAATGCGTGACGTGGTCAATAAGAACATTACTGAGGAAGACATCGCAAAGAGTGCGCACCGGATCTTCTCCAGAGGTTGGCGCAGGATGAAACTGTACTTCATGATTGGCCTGCCCACAGAAGATGAAAGTGACGTCCGCGGAATCGCTGACACAGGCAAGCGCATGCTCGACATTGCCCGGGAGTATCTCCCAAAAGGACGAGCCCAGGTGACCGTCTCTGTTTCAAGTCATGTACCGAAGCCGTTCACTCCCTTCCAGTGGGCAGCGATGGACGACCTTCCTGATATCGAACTGAAACACGAAGCATTGAGGAAGTGGACCCGGTACCCGGGCCTCCAATTGCGCTGGCACGATCCATCGACGAGTCACCTCGAGGGAATCCTCAGCAGGGGAGACCGAACCATCTCCAATGTCATCGAAACTGCGTGGCGAAAAGGCTGCCGATTCGACGGCTGGTCTGATCGCATGAGATTTGACTACTGGATGGAAGCGATCGAGGAAAATGAGATCGACCGCTATCGTTTCCTCGGCACCATTCCCATCGATGCGAGGCTCCCCTGGGATCACCTCGATTGCGGAGTAGAGCCCAAGTTTCTCAAACGCGAGTACCAGAGAGCTCTCAAGGATCGGACTTCCCATCCGTGTGGCAAGCCTGGCAAGAGACTAACCCACTACACAAATGTGGCAGAGGCGAGTGAAGACAAGCGCAGATTGGTTTGTTACGACTGTGGAATTGAATGTGATCTCAGTCAAATGAAAGAAGAGCGCATCGAGTTCCTCGATTTCCTCGATGCCAAAGAGAAAAAAGTGGGCAAGGCTTCTTCACAAACCGATGCGGGTGTTGAAGAGGTCAGGGAAGAAGCCAAAAAGCGTTTTGCGGAGCGCATAAATCCCAAACTTCCGCCAGAGCGGAAAGAGTTGGATCATGCCAGTCATGGATATCGAATCAGATACGCCAAGCTGGGTCGCGCCCGCTACATGAGCCATTTGGATCTGAACCGTTTCCTGCCAAGGGCAATCCGAAGAGCGGGATTCTCTCCTGCATACTCCAAGGGTTTTCACCCGATTCCTCAAATGTCATTCGGGCCGCCGTTGCGTTTGGGAATGGCGGGGCTTTCGGAAGTCGTCGACATTCGCCTTCAGGAAGACGTTCCCGCTGAAGTGGTTCTCGAAAAGCTGAGCATGCAGTGTCCAGATGGAATCGTCATTCGATCCCTGCATGCCCTGGGACCGGACGCTCCGAAGCTCTCCATTGTCAGCACGTGGGCAGACTTTCTTATCTTCGTGCCGAATGAGGTCGCAGAACGGATTCCCACAGAAGTCTTGCAGAAACTTCTCGATCGCAAAGAAATCCCGGTTGACCGATTGACGAAAAAAGGCAAGCCGAAGGTGGTCGATATCCGCCCTGGAATTCGCAACCTGAGTTGGCTTGCTGAGGTTCCTTCCGATGTACAGGGTCTGCAGACCTGTCGCCCGGAAGAAAGTTTGCTGTCGATGCGAATCTGTCTTCAGGGGGATCACCTTGCGAAGCCCGAAGACGTCCTCGTTCAGTTGTTCGACGGTGAGTTGCCCACGGGAATGCAGGTGGTGCGCAGGAGACTTCTCCCGGCGCCCAGCTCCAAAACTCTGGAAAGGGTCTGATTCTGGAGAGAGTCAGACTTTAAAGGAGTATTGCGGAAGTGAGGAAGTTGCCCTTTAGTCGCAGTCGTCGCCGATGGCTTCGACGGGGCACTCTTCCTTGGCCTGCTCGCAGAGTTCTTCCTCTTCAGGAGACTCCGGCTGCTTGAAGACGAATGAATAGCCCTCGTCCTCGTTGGCCTTGAAGTTGTCAGGAGCGGTAGTCCTGCAGAGATCGCAGTCGATGCACTCGTCATCGACGTACCACTTGCCTGAAATATTGCTTTCGACCTTGTTTGCGGGATCTGCCATTTGCGGCCTCCTGCTGATTCATCTCTGTTTAGTTTGTTGGTGTCGGCATTCCCCCTGGAATTTGCCGCCGGGAAAGGTCTCAGCCGGAAAATGACTCCGTGAGACCTGACAATATAGAGAATAGGATCCTGAACTGATCGTGGCAAGTGAACTATGGCCCCGCTTTGCTGGCAGGTGGTCGATTTTGCCCTTATCTTGAGTATTCACGTGATAACAGCGATTTTGTGTGATTCGTGAAAACAGGGAGATCTTTCCTGCCTGCGGTAACGAATATCTACGGAGGAGACCATGAAAGTAGTCATCGCCCACAGTCCTGATTCTGACGATGCCTTCATGCATTTCGCCATTGGCGAGGGCAAAATTGATACGGGTATTTACGAGTTCGATCACATGATGGCGGACATCGAGACTCTGAATCAGCACGCTGTCGAGGGTCGACACGAAGTGACCGCCATCTCGATCCATGCCTATGCTCATCTCTCCGATCGCTATGCTCTGTTGAATCACGGCGCCAGCATGGGTGAAAACTACGGCCCGGTGATGATTTCCCGTGAGCCCAAAACCCGTGAAGATCTTGCCGGAGTTCCCATCGCGGTTCCCGGAGACTGGACCAGCGCCACCCTTGCGACCAAGCTCTGGTATCCGGAGGCAAAAACCGTCTCCGTTGATTTTGACCAGATCATGGAAAGGGTTGGCTCTGGAGAATTCGAGGCCGGGGTGATCATTCACGAAGGTCAGGTCACCTATCAGGATCAGGGTTACTACCCTGTGGTCGACCTCGGAAAATGGTGGGCTGAAACCCAGGATGGTCTGCCGCTGCCGCTGGGCGGGAACGCAATCCGCAGAGATCTGGGTGAAGAGCATATTCACGAGATTTCCAGGATTTTGCGTGAGAGCATCGCTTACGCCCTCGATCACCGCGAAGAAGCCTTGCAGTACGCTGAAAAGTACAACCGTGGTTTGACCCGTGAGTTGACTGACAAGTTTGTCGGCATGTATGTCAATCAGCGAACACTCGACTACAAGGATGATGGCCGTGAGGCAGTCCGAAGGTTCCTCGACATGGGCGAAAAAGCGGGCGCGGTTCCTGCCGTCGCTGATCCGGAGTTCATTCGCTGAACTGAAACTGTCGGTGATTCATGGTAAAACAGCCCCAGACCAGCGGATGGGGTTTAGGGTGCGCCATGACCAGTTCTGACTCCAATTTGATCTCAGACAACAACCGCAGGCTTGTACCTGTCAGGGGTTGGGCTGGATATTGCAGGGCTTCGTCGTCATTTCGAAGTCTTTCCGCTAAGGGTTCACTTCAGGAAATCCTTCATGAAACTTCCAGCTGGCTGCCCGTCGGAAATGGCTGCAGTTATGGTGATGCAGCCCTCAGTGCAGGGGGAACCCGAATTCAACCTGTCGGTTCCGGTCAGCTCCATTCGGATACAAAGAATGGAACCGTTTGGGTCTCTGCTTCGATGCCCCTGAGTGAGTTGCTGCCACAACTGTCGATCCGGGGTTGGACTCTTCCGGTAGTTCCTGGAGTCCTGTCAGCAACAGTGGGCGGGATGGTGGCCTCTGATGTTCACGGGAAAAATCATCTTCATCGGGGCAGTTTTGGGAACTCCGTGGAGACCCTGGAACTGATCTTGACGGATGGCCAGAAGATCAAGTGCAGCCGGGAGACGGAGCCGGATATTTTTCGGGCCACCCTGGGAGGCATGGGCCTCACCGGAATTGTCACTTCCGTTCTTTTAAGGTTGGTCCGTCGCAGTGCAGCGATTGCAGAGGTCGCGGTGACGCCCACTGAAGATCTCGAACAAACGCTTCAAACCCTTGAAAAGGTGGCTGTCGACTCGGAGCATTCGTCTGCCTGGGTCGACTTTTCCCTGAAAAGCCAAAACCCCGGCAGGGGTGTGATCACCGGTGGAAACCTGATTCCGGTTTCCGAAGAGTCTGAAACCTATCAGTTATGGCAACCCTGTTCAGGCCCCGAATTTCCACCTTTGCCGACTCCCGGTGAGAAGTTGGTGTTTTGGCATAACAGGTTTTATCACCTGCTGGCACGCCGGACTTCCCGTGTCTCCTATTGGCCCCTTGAGAAGTTGTTTTTCCCTCTGGAAGCATGGAGTTCATGGCAAAAGGTGTATGAACCTGCCGGATTTCATCAACATCAATCCCTGATTCCTGAGGAGGCGGGTCTTTCAGCTGTGAAATCCCTCTTCCAACTCGTCAGCAAAGGTGGAATCTCACCGACTCTGGTGGTGATCAAAAGAATGGGTGAAGGGCGGGGTGGATTGTCCTTTCCTGCACCGGGCTGGACTGTGTCCATGGACTTTGCCCATGGACCAGAAGTGCTGGCCCTGCTCGGGAGATTGAATCAATTCACAGTTGAAGCAGGGGGGCGGGTGTATCTGTCCAAGGACTCGACATTGTCAGCAGAGCTGATGAGGCAAATGTATCCCGACTTGGGAAGTTTCATGGAGGTTCGAAACCGGGTGGATCCTCAACGGAGAATACGGTCTTGCCTTGCGGATAGACTCGAACTGTAGGTTGAAGTACTCCTAATTAGAGTCTGCGTGAACTGGCAACGTGATCGTAAAAGTGGTCCCTTTACCATCTTTGCTTTCGACTTCGACATTTCCGTCATGCTTGAGGCAGATATTTTTGACGATGGCAAGTCCCAGCCCGGTACCACCGATCTCTCTGGAACGGGCTTTGTCGACACGGAAAAACCGCTCAAAGATTCTGTCGAGGTACTCTTCAGGAATCCCGATGCCATTGTCTTCAATTCTGATGGTGGCTTGATCCTCTTTTGAACTCAAAATGGCACGAACAGAGCCATGTCGTGGAGTGTATTTGAGACCATTGTCTATCAGGTTTCCGATCGCCTGTCGCAGTTCCTCTTCATCGCCAAAGACATGGACAGGTTCATCAGGCTTGTCAAAGATGAGACGGGCCATCTTTTCAGGGGCGGTAACCTTTGACAGCGATGTGATGCGTTCTTCGATGAGAGATCTCAGATCGATTCGGGCTTTTGGGGTTTTCTCACGTTCATCGAGGCGGGCGAGAGCCAAGAGGTCCGAGACCAGATTTGACAGACGGTGCGACTGATCTGTGATTTTGGTCATGAATTTCTGGCGCAGTTCATGATTCATTTCCGGATCGTCGACCAGTGTTTCAGCAATACCACGAATCGCAGTGATGGGCGTCTTCAACTCATGGGAGACATTCGCAACGAAATCTCTGCGCATGCTTTCCAGCAGTCGGGTCTGGGTCAGGTCGTGGAGCACGATCAGTGCCCCGGAAACGTCCTGCCCATAATCGATCAGCGGACTGGTGTAGGCCTTGAGAAACTTTTCAGATTGTCCCAGGCCCAAATCAAATTCGGCTTCCAGAGGCCGCTGCATTTTCAGAGTGTTCAACAGCAGTTCAATGATCTCGGAATCCTTGACGACATCGGAGAGATATCGTCCTCGGGCTTCACGAATCTCAAACCCGAGGATTCTGCTCATGACCGAATTGATCAATACGATCTTACCGTGATCATCGATGGCGATCAGGCCGTCCCGCATTCCTCCGAGGATCACCCGCAATCGGTTGTGCTCCAGGTGGATTTCCGAGACCTGATCCTGAATTTCGTCCGCGAGTTTGTTCAGTGCTTCACCAAGCAAGTTACTCTCTACATCCATCCCTTTCGGTGCGCGGGCAGAGAAGTCACCTTCCGAGTAGGCTATCGCAACTTTCGTCAAGGCTTGAAACTGCCGATTGATCCTGCGGTAAAGCAAGTGACCCATCACCATTGCAAGCAATGCTGCAATGAGACCGAGCATCAAGACACTCTCAAAGATGGCATCAGACTGACTGAGTAGAACTTGGGGATTTCGGGAAATCCGGAGGAGGTACTGTGTGTCACTCTTTGTAGAGAAGAAGCGTCGGGTGACAGAAGGGAAATTCGACCGCGCGAGATCCAACTCGAAATTGGTATGAGTGGACTCTGCACCAGAGGAAATGAAATCAGTCAGTTCCGGATAGAGAGTCAGTGGGTTTGATTCTGTTCTGCCATCGTTGGAACCTGTATTGAGAAACCGTCGGCCATCCGCAGAGATCAAATCCACACGAGTTTGGGGAGATTGAAGTCGTTCCAGGCTAGACAGGATGGAGGTTTCATCCAGTTTGGTCAAAATGAGGGAGCAGGAAGTGGCCTGTTCGGAAACAGATTGTTGAAAGTTGTTGAAAGCGTCCTGAGTGAATCTCTCGAAGAGAAGGATTCCGAAAAACCAGCCTCCAAGAGTGATCAGCACTCCATAGATGGAGTAGACCTGCCAGAAAAACTTCGGGCTGGTGGAATTCTTATCAGGGTTGGAATTCTGATCAGGAGTGGGAGTCTGATCGAAAGCAGGGTTTTGATCAGAATTTGAATCGGTATCCGACGCCACGAACTGTATCAATCAGGCTGCGGTGGTTCTCACCGAGTTTCTTTCGGATCGATCGAATGTGGACATCCACATTTCTGTCGATCACTACCGTATCTGATCCGACGACCTTGGAAAGGAGTTGTTCTCGGCTGAAGACCCTGCCCGGGTGAGAAGCCAGAAAATGCAACATTTTGAACTCTGTGGCGGTCATCGTCACAGGTTCTCCGTCGAGGGTCACTTCATGACGAGTGTTGTCGATCACAAAACCGTCGCGGGTGATCCGATCACTTTTTATGACGGTTTCCTTGAGGGGAGCTCTACGCAAGACCGCTTTGACTCTGGCGACCAGTTCTTTGGGACTGAATGGCTTGCTGACATAATCGTCTGCACCCACACCCAATCCGAGAACGACGTCACTCTCTTCGGTTTTTGCAGTAATCATGATGACCGGTACATCTCTGGTCACCGGATCTTCTTTGACCTTTTTGCAGATTTCAATGCCGTCCATTCCCGGAAGCATGAGGTCGAGCAGAACCAACTGGGGATCTTCTCCCCGAATCGCTTCCAGACCCTGCTCGCCATCCCGGAACCCCAGAACCTTGTAACCTTCTCTGGTGAGGTTGTATTCGATGACGTCAAGGATGTCTGCTTCGTCTTCGACGACGATGATTTTTGATTTGGCACTCAAAGTGCGAGCTCTCTTTCGGGCGATATCTGTAAACCTAAAAACTGAAGGTCACGCCCCATTCGATGCATTGAATCTCAAAGTTGAGGTTGAGGAGCTCTCCACCCGCGCGGTGGTCGAACCCCACTTTTTTGTTGGTCAAACTCAGGTGAGTTCGCCAGTCGTTGCTGGGGGTCCACTCCAGTGATACTCCAGCCTCTCTATATTCTGAGGGTTGCCCAGAGGATTTGGACAGCCAAGATTTGGTAAAGATTCCCTTAAGATTCCAGTGGGAGTTGAGGCGCCAATCGAGCAACAGCCCCGTAAATGGAACATGGACGAGATCTTTCAAGTCCAGGCGGGCGGAGGTGATATCGAGAGATTGAGCCGTCAGCTTGTAGTCGACAAAATCGATTCCTGTGAGCCAGTGAATTTGGGGAGATTGAATTTGTTCGAGAAGATCAAGAGCCCAATCCTGGCTCAGTCGTGTGGAAGTGACTCCGGTATCGAAGGAGTAACTGCCGGCAGGAAGCGATAGTCCGCCGGTCAAGGCAGAGAAGGGGGCGACTGACTCGGCCTGGCCGTGAGTCTGCTCCAGCTTCCATTGAAGAGGGCCGCGTTTCAGAGACAAACCGGGGCGGTAGTTGAATTCGGGGACTTCCAGACCGACCTCATCAAACCGGAGAATAGAACCTGATCCATCCGTATTGGACAACCCACCCGAATACCCAACCCGACTGAGGGCATGACTGTGCTCGATGGAATATTGGTCCAGTTGCTCCTGGGTGATGGTGCAACCCGGCAACAGGAGGGTGACCCATAGTGCACTGAGCAACAACGAATCCCGGAAGCGGCGGGTGACGCTTTGGCAGCGGAGGAATTCATCAATTCCGGACAGGGAACTTCGCAGATTCATGGATCTCCTCATAACGTGGATTATTCGCTTCAATTTGAAAGAAGCAAGGCTTGAAGGAGGGGGCATGGTTCTGGTGCCGTCGCGACTCTCAGGATAAAATCGGGTCTTTCGGCCTCTCTCCACACATTTCGACCTGAGACCGATGGACAGAGTTTTCTGAATGAGGTTCGCCAGATGAGAATTGTGATCGTCTTGTTGGCAGCGGCATTCCTGATGCCACCTCTTCATGCAGACGATGTCGATCTTCGGTTTTTTGAAAATCGTGTTCGTCCTTTGCTGGTTGAAAAGTGCCTCGATTGTCACGGTCCCGATCCCGGCAGACGTGAAGGCGGACTCGATCTGTCCACCCGCGAGTCCCTGCTTTCAGGAGGAGGTCGGGGGCCTGCAGCAGTCCCCGGAAACTCCAGCGAGAGTTTGTTGGTCCAATTGTTGGATGGTCATGGCGGTGAGTTGGGGATGCCCCCTGAGGGGCCCCTGACCGGGGACGAAAAGTCGGTTTTCAGGAAATGGATCGACGACGGACTGGTGGACCCGAGAAAGCCTGCCCACGCTTCAGGCAGCGAAGGGGTCGAGGGGATCCCGCCGATGGCCGAACGGGGTCGGCACTGGGCATTTCAGCCTTTGAAAGATCCCGGAGTTCCCGTAGTCAAAGAGACTTCACAGGTTCGTCAGGATCTGGACGCTTTCATTCTGGCCTCACTGGAACAACAGGGGTGGTCTTTTGCCCCGGAAGCGGATCGATTCACCCGTGCGCGCCGGGCTGCCCAGTTGTTGACAGGGTTGCCCCTCGACTGGCAGCGTTGGAGAGAGATTCAGCAGGCAGGGAGCGAAGAGGCCCTCGACAACTACATCGACGAACTTCTCGAGTCGAAGGCATTCGGTGAGCACTGGGCGCGGTGGTGGCTGGATCTGGCTCGTTACTCCGATTCCAACGGTCTCGATGAGAATCTGGCATTCGGTGAAGCCTGGCGTTACCGGGATTACGTGATCCGATCTTTCAATCAGGACAAACCGTACGACCGCTTTCTGCTGGAGCAAATCGCAGGGGATTTGCTTCCTGAACCGGAGACGGATCAGCAGTGGCGTGACCAGCAGATCGGTACCGGTTTTCTGGCCTTGGGCCCGAAGATGTTGGCGGAGCAGGACAAGGACAAACTGGCTATCGATATTGTGGATGAACAGTTGGACGTGACAGGTCAGGTGTTTTTGGGAATGACGCTTGGCTGTGCCCGCTGTCATGATCACAAATTTGACCCTGTCACCGATGAAGATTACTACGCCATGGCTGGGATCTTTCGCTCAACCAGTACCCTGGAAAACTTTGAGTTTGTATCCCGCTGGCGTGAGGTTTCCCTGGAGACTCCCCGGGAAAAATCCGATCGGGAAGATTGGGAATCCCGCCGAGCAGGTGTGGAAGAGCGTCGTCAGAATCAACTTGAAGTTGTTCGCGACAACTATGAAGACAAGCTCCTCGAGAAAATGGATGAGCAGTTGTTGGAAGCGCTCGATTGGGTCCAGAGAATTCCCGGAAAAACAGTCGTTGAGAACAGCGCCATGACGCTGGGTCTGAATACCGGAATGTATGGCAATGAGCAAATTCCTCTCGCCCATACTGTTCAGGGCGGGGAACAGCAGGTCACTTGGGATTTGGAAATTCTTGAAGAAGGGTTGCACGAAATCCAGATTCGCTACACCGCCCTCGAGTCGAGGACGATGAAGTTGTATCTGGACGGTGAATTAATTGAAGACAAGGTATTGGGAAATGTCAGCGGAACCTGGAGTGTCGAGGGTTTGCGTTGGGAATCCATCGGCAAAAGGGAGCTTTCTCTGGGCAAGCACCAATTCAAATTGGTGGGGGGGACCGCCGTTCCCCATCTGGATCGAATTCGCCTTCTGCCACCCTCCTACCTTGATTCGCCTGTCCAAGACCAGGGAGTGATGGCATGGCTGGAGTTCCTGCAAAGGCCATCGACACTGAAAGATCCTCTTTGGGGGGCATGGGCTGAACGCTCCAGGCAAAGGACATCAGAGCCTGTTCATGATGGTCAGCCGGAGTTCCTCACGGCTGAGCAAAAGAAACAGTTGGCCCCCGAAGTGGTCGAGTTACTCGGGACTGCAAGTGTTTCGACTCTGGAAGAGCGTGCCCAACGGTGGAAGAACCTGCTTCAGCTTTCGACTCAAGATGACGCTTCCGAAGCATTGAAAGCCATCAGCTCCAGCGTCCGAGGAGTGTCAGGTCCCTGGTATGAACTGCTGCAGACCGCCGACCGTCATGCCCCTGAAAATCTGAAAGTGGAGCTGACCGCTTCAAAAAAGGAGTTGGACGAACTCGATCAAATGAAGCCCCCTGCGGCTTCCATGGCTTTGGGAGTTCGCGATGCAGAAATCGTTGATATCCCGGTGCATCTGCGCGGAAGCCATCTTCGTCTGGCAAAAGAATCCACTCCCAGAGGAGTCATGTCGGTGATCGGCAATATTTTGACAGGACCGACGATGCCTTCCGATCAGAGCGGGCGTCTTCAACTGGCAGAATGGATGCTCCATCCCGACCACCCACTGACTGCCAGAGTTCTGGTTAATCGAGTCTGGCTCCAACTTTTTGGGGAGGGACTTGTCAGCACCCCCTCGAACTTTGGACTGAGAGGATCTTCTCCCAGTCACCCGGAGCTCCTCGATCGATTGGCTCGTGATTTCATTGCTGATGGCTGGTCCATCAAAAGGTTGATTCGGAGAATCATCGACAGCACGGCCTGGCGTCAACAGGTCATCAGCCATGCGGAGTACATGATCGATGACCCGGAGAATCGGCTTCTCTGGAGTCAGAATCGTCGGCGTCTCGGCGCAGAAGCGGTCCGTGATTCTGTCCTGAGGGTCAGTGGGCAGTTGGATCGTGAAATGGGTGGAACACTGCTCATGACGGGCAACAGGGGCTATGTGACCAATGACCAATCGAACAATCAGGCACGCTATGACCGTCCTCGAAGGTCGATCTATCTTCCGATCATTCGTAACGCGATGTACGAGTTGTTCAGTGCATTTGATTACAACGATCCATCGATCCACATCGCCCGCAGGCCTTCGACAGTGGTTCCCCATCAGGCACTTTACTTTTTGAATTCGCCGATGGTTTTGAATGCGTCAGAGAAAATCGTTGATCAGGCGCTGGCCGAAGAAGCCTCGGACTCGGATCGTCTGGACAGAATCTATCAGCAGATTCTTTGTCGAAATGCCACTGCGGAAGAAAAGCAAAGGGCCAAGAATTACTTCGAAAAAGTTCGCCAATGGAGAAACTCCAGTGGTCGGCAGGAAGATTTCTCTGATCAGCAAATGTGGCACAGTTTCTGTCAAACCCTGCTCGCTTCGAGCGAGTTTCTGTATCTGGATTGAGGAACGACGTGATCATTCAACCGGGTCAATCTGGAGCAGATGGAATTCCGCTGATTTCGCGAAGGAGTCTTTTGAAAGGCTGCAGCGCCGGTTTCGGAGCTCTGGCTCTTGAAGGTCTGTTGGGTACTTCGAATCTCTTTGCAGATCGTCCGATACAACCCCATCACGCTCCACGGGCGAAAAGAGTGATCTTCCTCTTCATGCACGGTGGTCCATCGCAGGTCGACACCTTTGATTACAAGCCACGTTTGATCAAGGATCACGGCAAGCCATTGTCGATCCCCTTGCCCCGCGTCACCTTTGCCGAGCCGAGCCAATATGGCGGTGTTTTGCGATCTCCCTGGGAGTTCAGCCAGCACGGAGAGTCGGGAATGTGGGCCAGCACCCTGTTTCCCCATGTGGCGGGAATCGTCGATGAGTTGTGTTTCATCAAGAGCCTTCATGGAACCAATGATGCCCACGGTGGAGCATTGCTGGCATTGCATACGGGAAGCGACACTTTTGTTCGCCCCAGTATGGGCAGTTGGATCCAGTACGGTCTGGGTGAGGAGAACTCCAACCTTCCAGGATTCATTACGATCTGCCCGACTCTGGGACACGGGGGAGTCAACAATTGGTCGAGCGGTTTCCTGCCAGCCCGATATCAGGGAACCCCGATTGGACATGCCGGCGTCAAGGCGCGGGAAGCCACCATCCATCATTTGAAAAATGAACACTGGAATGAAGGACTTCAGAAGCTTCAGTTGGAGTTACTGGAGGACATCAACCTTGAACACCTGGGTCAACGCGAGACCGACGATGCACTGGAAGCTCGGATACGTTCCTTTGAACTCGCTTTCCAGATGCAAACCGAAGCACCGGAAGTGATGGATCTTTCAGGAGAGTCCGAAGCGACTCTCGAACTTTATGGAATTGACGAGGAACCGACCGACAACTTTGGTCGCCAGTGTTTGATGGCACGGCGTTTCGCCGAGTCTGGAGTTCGTTTCATTCAATGCACCCACTCCTACAAGTGGGATCAACACACCAATCTTGAACGGGATCATTCGAATAACGCCAAGGAAGTCGACAAACCCATCGCAGGTCTGATCAAGGATCTGAAAAGTCGGGGCCTTCTGGAAGACACTCTCGTGCTCTGGGGCGGAGAGTTTGGCAGAACACCGATGGCCCAGGACGGTACCGGCCGTGATCACAATCCCCATGGATTTACCATGTGGATGGCAGGGGGCGGTGTAAAGAGTGGTTTCTCTTACGGTGAGACCGATGAGTTCGGTTACCACGCTGCCATCGACAAGGTACATGTCCATGACCTGCATGCGACCATGCTGCACCTTCTCGGCATCGACCATGAGCGTCTGACCTATCGCTACGCCGGCAGGGACTTCCGCCTCACAGATGTCCATGGGCGTGTGGTGAAGGACATCATCGCCTGAATTCTGTTGTTCAATGGGTTCAAAAAAACGAGTTCAAAAAAAGGCCCCGCACGTCAAAGCGTGCGGGGCCTTTTTCAATATGGGTGAACTGTTGTTACCAGTTGACACCGGTCATGACCGAGAAGTTGGAACGGTCTGCAATGTCATCGTAGGTGCTGAATCGGTAATTGATTCCAAGATGAGCGTTGTCTCCGAGGTGGAGCAATGCACCGGTATGGAAGTAGACACCACTCTCATCGGCACTGAAGTTGTACTCACGTACCTTGAGTTGGGAAATTCCACCACCACCGATCAGCGAGAAGGGGGTGAAGGGAAGTTCAGCAGTGACTCTTCCACCGAAGAACACCTCCGAGTTGTCGATCTCTCCGAGTGCGCCGTTGTCTTCGGTCGCATTGAGATATCCGATCTCGGGAGCGATGTACCACTCGCTGGGACGGGCACTCACCCAAAGACCGAATCCGTCAACGTCGGAAAGGTTCTGAGGGTTGTCCTCGTAGTCATCGTAGGTGCCGTAGATGACGCTGACCTGACCCGTGTAGGGCTTTTCGATCGGCTGTTCCACTCCGGAGAAGGGGGACTTGGCATCGGGGCGCAGGCGAATCCAGTCCTCGTTTCCGGCGCAGCCGGCAAGGTAAACGAGGCAGAAGAGAGCAATACCAACGGTCTTGAGACTGGACACTTTGGGTCTCCAATTCTTCCTGGGGCAATTCTTCCCTTGGGCAATTCTTCCCTGGGGCTGGGTGACCGGGGACACCATGTCCCAAGGGCACCACTGTTTTGGGGGGTGAGTCCACAATGAAAACCTCACCCCACAAACAAGGCAGAAGTGCGGGATTCTAGACTCTGGGCGGCAGAGCGGCAAGGGTGCCGGCGGCGGCTTTCTCGGAAGAGGGTGCCGAGGGCCGGATTTTTCGCTCTGGAGCCTGAAAAGTGGTTTGTTTCGCCTTTCTTGACTCTGATCGGGGATCTTTTACGATCATTTGTTGACGGAAACTCCTGAGGGAGATTTGTCAGCCCCAGAGTGCCTGAGGAGGCGACCCGAGTCGTTTTTGACGGTTTTTTGGATATCGGGGATGGAGACAGCCGGGAGGTGGGGTCACGTCATTTTTATTGACGGTCCTTTCTGATCGCTTCGCCAGCCCGTGTTCAATGTTCTTAGTTCATCGTCGATTTTGAATCAGGCGCACTTTTCTGGGATTTGTGACAGGAATTCTGGAGTGGGATTTCGTCCCAAATTTTCCGCTCCTCGCCCGTGGATCTGAAAATGTGAATCTGAAGAACTGAGTTCTCAGAGCCCGGGGTTTGGACCCCTCCGGTTTTGGAGTTCAGTGATTCGGAGTTCAGCGATTCGGAGTTCAGTGTTCTCCGGGTGTCGCCAGGATTCCTGAAGTGGATTCAGTTTTGAGTCACAGGTGACAGCGTGATTTCTGTCCTCGATCCGTTCGAAGCCCTGTAAGGGAAGGCCACGCATGAAGAAAAAAGTCGGAGAGATTCTCGTCGAGAAGGGCTGGGCAACCCCAGACCAGATCGAAAAAGCCCTCGCATACGGCAAGGCTGAGAACTGTCGAATCGGGGAAGCGCTGCTCAACCTGGAGCTCTGCTCCCAAGAGCAGATCACCCGTGCCCTCGCCATTCACAACCAGTTGCCCTTCGCGAACCTTGGCAAACACGTGATCGCCCAGGACATCATCGATCTCGTCCCCAAAGAGGTGGCGATTGAGAACCAGATCATTCCCGTCGCCAAAAAAGGTGAACGCAGACTGGTGGTCGCCATTGGTGATCCGGATGACTACGCCTTCAAACTCGACAACATTCGCTTCATTCTCGGTCTCGATCTCGATTGCGCCCTGGCCATGCCGGACGCCATCGAAGAGGCACTGGACGACTACTATCGCCTCGCAGGGGGATATGATTCGGTTCTCGGTGAAGATGCTGGATCGGACGAGGATGTGGAGTTCGGTCGCGGCGATTACACCGGCGAAGATGCGGATGCCAATGATGCTCCGGTGATCAAACTGGTGCACATGATCATTGCCAATGCTCTCAAAAGCGGGGCTTCCGATATTCATATCGAGCCCATGGAGCACCACCTGCAGGTTCGCTACCGTATCGACGGCGTCTGCCAGGTGATGGATTCACCACCGAAGAAACTTCAGGGACCTGTCCTCTCCAGGGTCAAGATCATGTCGCGCATGGACATGGCCGAGAAACGCAGACCTCAGGACGGTCGAATCAAGATCAAGATCCAGGGTAAAGAGATCGACCTTCGTGTGTCGGTCATTCCGACGGTCCACGGTGAGAGCATCGTCATGAGGATTCTCGACAAGGACGCCGGACTGGTGGACCTCGAGAAACTGGGATTCCACGAATCGGACCTGAAGCGATTCAACCGCATCATCAAACGTCCGAACGGAATCTTCCTGGTGACCGGTCCCACCGGTTCGGGAAAGACGACCACCCTTTACTCGGCGTTGATGAACCTCAACAAGCCAGACACCAAGATCATCACCGCTGAGCACCCGATCGAATACAACCTCACCGGAATCAACCAGTCAGAGGTGAGACACGAGATCGGACTCGATTTCTCGCGAATCCTGCGCGCAATGATGCGTCAGGCACCGAACATCATTCTCGTCGGTGAGATTCGAGACCGGGAAACCGCGGACACCGCGATTCAGGCGGCGCTGACCGGTCACCTGGTTTTCTCGACCCTGCACACCAACGATGCTCCCTCGGCACTGACCCGACTCATCGACATGGGTGTGAAACCGTTCCTGGTCGCCTCGGCAGTACTTTCGATCATGGGTCAGCGACTGATCCGCAAACTTTGCCCTGCCTGCAAAGAGCCCTACGAGCCGGCTGAGACTGAATTGCGCATGATCGGCCTGACTTCCACGGAAGTTCAGGGGCAGGAGATTTTCCGTCCGGTGGGGTGTGACAAGTGCTCGGCTGGATACAAGGGACGACTGGGAATTTACGAGCTTCTTGAAATGTCTCCGGATCTCCGTGACCTGACCTTCAACAAGTCGGTTTCGAAGGACCTGCGAAACAAGGCTCGCAGTGAGGGCATGGTGACCCTTCAGGAGGACGCGGTCAGGAAACTGCTCGCAGGAATCACTTCTGTGGAAGAGATCCTTCGTGTGACCCACTCCTCGGAGTTCGCCGGATAAGTTTAACCATTCAGACGGTGCCGCCCCGTGAAGGCGGTGAGGTGACAAATGGCGATTACATCCCAGCCACTCGGACAGATCCTCAAAGAGATGGGGAAAGTCTCCGAACTGGATATCCAGGAAGCGCTGCAGACCCAAAAAGACAAGGGTGGAGCCATCGGCAAAATCCTCGTCGACAAGGGACTGGTCAATGACGATGACATCCGTCTGGCCATCGCCCGTCAATCGGGCATGGAACCGGTCGATCTTGGCGAAGTGGTCATGACTACAGACTTGCTCGATATGGTTCCCGCTCATGTGGCGGAAACCTATCAGGTGATTCCGGTGGATTTCGATGGCAGTGTTTTGACTCTGGCTCTTGCAGATCCGCAAAATGTCAGCGCACTGGACGATATGAAGTTCATGCTCAACGTCGACGTCAAGGGCGCGCTCAGCGATCCCGCTGCAGTCGAAGCCGCACTGGAGAAGTACTACTCTGACCGTTCGGAATCGATGGAGAGTCTTCTCGGTTCCATGGACGGCGGCGACATGGAAGTGATGGACGACAATCGTCACGAGATGATGGATATGGATCAGCTGGAGAAGGACGTCAATGCGGCGCCCGTCGTCAAGCTGCTCAACATGGTGCTGCTCTCCGCTATCAAGGACCGAGCCTCCGATATCCACCTGGAGCCGTTCGAGAAAGAATTCAAGATTCGCTACAGGGTCGACGGCGTCCTCTACGAGATGATGCCGCCGCCGATTCAGCTGGCCCGTGCCGTGATCTCGAGGGTCAAGGTCATGTCCAACCTGGACATCGCTGAAACCCGATTGCCGCAGGACGGTCGTATCGAACTCAACATCGCTGGTCGCCCGGTCGACTTGCGTGTCTCGACGCTGCCGACAATGTACGGCGAGTCGGTCGTGATGAGGGTTCTCGACCGTGGTCAGGTGTCACTCGATCTGGAGAACATCGGTCTGCGCACCAAGGATCTCGAGACCATCCGTAAGCTGATCATGAAGCCGAACGGAATCATTCTTGTGACCGGGCCCACCGGTTCGGGAAAAACCACCACGCTCTATTCATGTCTCAATGAAGCGAATGATCCTGAAACGAAGATCATCACCACCGAGGACCCGGTGGAGTACAACATCGACGGTATTGTGCAGATTCCCATCAACGAAGAGATCGGTGTGACCTACGCGGCTTGCCTGCGGGCAATCCTGCGTCAGGACCCGGACAAGATTCTCGTCGGTGAGATCCGTGACCTTGAGACCGCGCAGATTGCCGTTGAGGCGAGCCTCACCGGTCACATCGTGTTCTCCACCCTCCACACCAACGATGCACCCTCCTCTGTGATTCGATTGGTCGACCTCGGGGTCGAGGCGTTCCTTTTGACCGCGACGGTCGAGGCAGTGGTCGCCCAGCGTCTGGTGAGACGCGTTTGCGATGCCTGCAAGGAAGAGTTTGAGCCGACCGATGAGGTGTTGATGGAGCTGGAGTTGACCCGATCCGACGTTCAAGGCCGTACCTTCTTCTACGGAAAAGGCTGCAAGGTCTGCAACGGTTCAGGATACAAGGGGCGAATTGCGCTCTTCGAGATCATGCTGATGTCGGACCGGATCCGCGACATGATCATGGACGGTGCCAGTACCCAGGAATTGCAGAATGCGGCCCGCGAGGAGGGAATGCAGACCCTCAGGGATGCCGGCCTGATTCACATTTACGACGGGGTGACCACCATCGAGGAAGTCGTCAAGGAGACCATCGTCAGCTAGAGGATCATCGACTAGGATGTCATTCACCGGAGCAGGATTTCCGGTTCAGAAAAAGGAGCAGCCCAAATGGCGGTATTCGAGTTCGAAGCCATTGGACCCGGCGGACAAAAGAAGCGCAGCACCATCGAGGCGGCCAATCAGGCCGAGGCGATCAAACAGTTGCGGTCCCGGGGTTTGAAGCCGACCAAGATTCGCGAGAGCAAAAAAGCTGCTGCCGGTGGCGGTGGCGGCGGCAAAAAGAAGAAGGGTGGCGGCCTCTTCGGCGGCAAGGTCACTCAGGCCGATCTTGTCCAGTTCACCCAACAGTTGGCGACGCTGCAGGACGCAGGATTGCCCATCGTGCGATCCCTGAAGATCCTCGCCGACCAGATGAAGCCGGGCACCTTCCAGAATCAGCTCAACGCTGTGACGGATGATGTCGAAGGGGGTTCAACCCTTTCCGAAGCTCTCGAAAAGTACCCAAAGACTTTCGACACCTTGTTTGTGGCGATGGTCAAGGCCGGTGAGGCCGGTGGTGTGCTCGATACGATTCTTCAGCGACTTTCCGACTTCCAGGAGAAGTCGATGAAGCTGCGAAAAAAGGTGCAGGGTGCCATGGTGTATCCGGTCGCCGTGATCTGCGTGGCTGCGCTGATTCTCGGATTCATCATGACTCAGGTGATTCCCCAGTTCCAAAAAATGTTCGCCGACATGAACACCGCCCTTCCCGGTCCGACACAGGCTCTTCTGGGCTTCGCCGAGGCGGTGCAGGGTTACTGGTGGGCTGCTCCGCTGATCATCATGGCCATGATTACTGCCTTGAAGGCACTGGGCAGGACCAATGCGGGCGAGTTGATGATCGACAAGTCGAAATTGAACGCACCCATCTTTGGGCAGATCGTCAAGAAATCGACGGTTTCACGTTTCTGCCGCACCCTCGGAACTTTGATCAGTTCTGGTGTGCCGATTCTTGAGGCTCTGGAGATCGTTCGGGCAGCCGTTGGCAACAGGGTGATCTCGGACGCCATCGAATCGGTTTGTGGTTCTATCCGTGAGGGTGAAACCATCGCCGAGCCTCTGGGCAGCTCCGGCGTTTTCGACCCACTACTGGTCAACATGATCGACATCGGTGAGGAAACCGGTGAGCTGGACAAGATGCTCAACAAGATCTCGGACAACTACGATCTCGACGTTGACGTGCTGGTGGATTCACTCTCCAGCCTTCTCGAGCCGGTCCTGATTGTGGGCATGGGAGGAGCGGTCGGATTCATCGTCGTCGCGCTGTTCATGCCGTTGCTTTCGATCATTCAGAAGGTCGGATAAGACCGAACACCTTTTGAGTGCAAGCGGGCCGTGTCGGGTATGATCCTGACACGGCCCGCTTTTTTCTCATGTTGAAACAGGTGAAGAGTGAAACCTTCCACTGAGCTGCTCAAAGCGATTCGAACATGGTATCGCAGTGATCAGTACCGCCCCTTCAAGACTTCGGAGCTGCAGGAGTTGCCCGATTGGGGAAAGGTCGATCCAAAAGAGCTGGAAGAAGCACTCGGAGAGCTGGAAAACCTGGGCGAGATGGTTTTCCTGTTCGCCAGGGGATGGTTTTGCACCAGTCGAGAGAACTGGTTTGTTGGCACCCTGTCCATCGCCCGTCGAGGGTTCGGATTTGTCCGTTCATTGGTGGTTGATCCGCGGGGCGATGTCTTTATTCCGATCCGCCGACTTCGCGATGCCCACCATGGGGACCGGGTCCTCGTTGCGCTGGAATCAAGGCGCAAGGGACACCAGGAATATGGGGGTGAAGGTCGATCCGGAAAAATTCTGGAAGTGATCGAGCGTAGTCCAAGAGTCTTCCCCGGATATTACAGGGAGGTTCATGGCGGAGGAGGAGTGGTGGAACCAGCCCGCCACGAAAGCGTTCGTGAAGTATGGATCGATCCCGGTTTTCGCAGTGGGGTAGAGGATGGAGATCGTGTTCTCGCAAGATTGAGGCAGGGAACGGCGGTGGATGGATTGCCACCGGGGGAGGTTCTCTGTCACTGGGCTCCTGAGGGGACTTGGCTTGCGGATTTGCAGATGGTGTGTGCAGAGCACGAATTGCGAGAAGAGTTTCCCAAAGAAGTCGAAGAACTCGCCGAGAAGTTTCCAGAACAGATCTCCGCAGAAGAAATGGCAGAGCGAGTTGATCGCAGGGATTTGCCCTTTGTCACCATCGATCCCATCGACGCCAAAGACTTCGATGACGCCATTTGTGCGGAAGCATTGCCCGAGGGACGATTTCGATTGGGAGTGGCTATTGCTGATGTGAGTCACTTTGTCAGTCAGGGTGACCCTATCGATCAGGAGGCACTGCTTCGGGGAACGAGTGTCTACATTCCGGGCAAGACGATTCCGATGCTGCCGGAACGATTGAGCAATGGTCTTTGCTCTTTGCGTCCACACGAAGACCGTCTGGCGAAAGTCGCCTGGATGGAGCTGGATGCGAAGGGGCAATTTCTCGATATACAACTCGAGAAGGCGGTGATTCGCAGCGCCCATCGATTTACTTATGAGGAAGCACAGTCGACCATCGATGGAGCAGCGCCTGAATCGGTGGGACAAGATTTGCAGGAACAGATCATTCTCCTCAATCAGCTCCGGCAGGTCCTGTTGAATCGGCGCTTGCGTCAGGGATCACTGCAACTGGATATCGAGGAGATGAAGTTGGTCCTCGATGATGAGGGAGAAGTCATCGATGTGATTTCCCGCGAGCAGTTGGCGGCCCACGGGTTGGTCGAGGAGTGCATGTTGGCGGCCAACGAGGCGGTGGCGACTTTCGCCTCACGCCATGAGTTACCGATTCTGAGAAGGATTCACTCACCGCCGGATGAAGCGGAGCTGGACAAGTTTATCAAGCTCTGTCGGGTTCTCGTTCCCGAAGCCACCGTCAACTCCGTAGACGACTTGCCACAAATGATGGGCGTGGTGGCCGATTCAGACGTCGCTCCCGTGGTGTTTTTCGCATTATTGAGAAGTCTGAACAGGGCTGAGTACAGTCCTGCCAAAGAGATTCATTTTGCCCTGCAGAAGCAGGAGTACTGCCATTTCACCTCGCCGATTCGCAGGTACCCGGATTTACAGGTTCATCAGACACTCGATCGGTTTTTCCTGACCGGGAGTGCGGGGCCAAAGATGAGTCAGGAGTCTGTCACTCTGCATGAACTGGCTGAAACCTGTTCGACCCGTGAGCGGGCCGCAGAGGCAGCCGAAAGGGACATGAGCCGATTGAGGGCGATTTCCTGGTTGAAACATCGGGTGGGAGAGCGATTCTCCGGAATGGTGACTTCAGTGAGAGATCAGGGGTTTCATGTTCGATTGGACGGAGTTCTGGTCGATGGATTTGTCCACGTCTCGAAACTTCGGGATGATCACTATGTGTTCAGTGAAACCCAGTTTGCACTGAGAGGGATCAACAAGGGCAACATGATCCGATTGGGAGATCCGGTAGAGATCGAACTGGAAGGAGTGGATCCCCTCCAAAGAGACATCGATCTACGTTACCTTCATACCAGACCAGGAGCTCGCCGGGGCCGCGGCTCCGGGGGCCACGCCGAGCCGCGCTCCTCACGGCCTTCAAAGAAGGGCCGACATGGCTCCGGAAAGTCTCGGCGATCGAGTCAGAAAACAGGCGGCCGAGGTCGTCGTAAAGACAGAAGGTGACAGACGGATGGCAGAGCCTGATTTCAGAATCTGGACCGATGGAGCCTGCAGGGGGAATCCCGGTCCCGGAGGGTGGGGGTATATTGTCCGCGCCTCTTCAGGAGAAGAGTCGGTTCAGTATGATGCAGAGCGTCAAACCACGAACAACCGCATGGAACTGATGGCGGTGATCGAGGCGTTGAAGTCATTGCCCGGACCCAGTTCTGTCGAACTGTTCAGCGATTCCCAATATGTGGTCAAGGGAATGAATGAATGGGTCAAGGGTTGGCAACGCCGCGGCTGGAAAAAGTCGGATGGCAAGCCGGTCGTCAATGACGATTTGTGGAAAGAGTTGGTCGAATTGGCTGCGACTCACCAGGTTCGCTGGAGTTGGGTTGAAGGCCATGCGGGTCATGAAGAGAATGAACGATGTGACGGTCTGGCGAATCAGGCCATCGATGAAGCGTCCTGGACTCCCTGAGAGGAACTGAAATGAATCTCATGCAGATTTTAATCATATTGAGCATCCTAGCCCTGGCAGGTGCATTGACGGCGGCCATCGCCGATTACACGAGCATTCCGCCTGCGGCCAAGGATTTGTTTGAGCGGGTCAGCGGTTCTGAAACCGATCTGACCGAGGCGATCGGCATCGCCAAGGAAACCACCGGCGGCGCGGTCAGTTCTGCCCGATTCAAGGATGACACTTCGATGGTGTTGATCGAGGTGGAAACCGTGACCGCAGAAAAGCGTGAACGATTGACGATCACGTCGGATGGCAAGGTCAGTAACCGGGAAGACATCATGCGATTCCCTGGTGTTGCAACCGACAACCCGATCCAGCGAACCGATTCCGGTTTGATGTTCATCGAGATCACCGAAGGAACAGGCGAAACTCCGCCCTCTGCTGCCAGCAACGTTAAAGTTCACTACACCGGTTATCTGGTGGACGGTGTCAAGTTTGACAGCAGCGTCGATCGCGGCATGCCCGCCACCTTCCCTCTCAATCGCGTCATCGCCGGTTGGACCGAGGGAGTCGGTTCGATGAAGGTGGGCGGAAAGCGCAAACTGATCATTCCTTTCGATCTGGCATATGGGGCCAATGGCCGTCCGCCGACCATTCCACCGCGAGCCACGCTGATCTTCGACGTGGAGCTGCTGGAAGTGGTCAAAGACCAGTAATTGACGAAAAGGGCCGGTAAACCGGGGGGCAGGGCGGTCTCAGGGAAGAATCCATCGTATTCTTCTTGTGGGACCGCCCTGTCCTGTCCGTCTTCCGTTGCAGGATTTGAGCAATCCCTCTAGGATCTTCGTTTGACCGCCCTGAACTCAAACGAGAGTTCTTCTTACCGATAATGTGGGTCAGACCCCACACAGAGAGGGGACCGGGATGTCCACCGGCTTCTTCAAAAGTAATGAGAAGGTCATCATGACCTTGCTCCTGTTGATTCTTGCGCCGACTTTCGCTGCCACCGGGCTCGTGGAGTCTTTCTTCGGCAGCGGGAATCCGGATTACTACGTGGTCTTCGGCGAGAATATCGATGCCGAGACTTTCCTCAAAAACCGCAGAAGCATTTCAGAGGGGTTGTGGACCAGCAGCTTTCGCAGATTTGGTCCCTATTCCAATCGCAGCAGATATGGATCTGCCAGAGCAGATGATGTTCTCGGGCAGATGGTGCTGAATCACGATCGTCTCGCACGGGGTCTTGAGCCCAGCGAAGAGAGAAAGCGTGAGGAAGTCCGCAACGCTGCACTGGATTTGATTGCTTGGTACAGATTTATGGAACAAGTGGGTTGGACTCCTCCTGTAACATACCAGGAGGCTTTCCCTGAGTGGAGCGCCATCCGCAATGATCCCAACTTATCCTTCAAGACAGTCGATTACGATGCAGCATTCAACGATGTTCGTTTCGGCTTGGCCAAGCGCAGTGAACGGGACACCGATCGTCCTGTGACCAAAAAAGATTTTGAGGAAGCGGTCGTTCGCAACCTGCGGATTCAGCAGTTGTATGAAGCGGTCGTTGGATCGATTGCTGTTTCCGAAGAGGAAATCTACAACGACTTCCTGGCCACCTACGAGAAACGAATTCTTGAAGTGGTACAGATTCCGGCAGATTCCTTCATTGAGGAAGCTCGCGAATCGGTCACGGTCGAGGATTTTGAGCAGTACTTCAACGACAACAGTGAAGAGTTCCTTCTGGAAAATCGCCTCTCCGTCGAGGTCGCCCGTGTCAACCGCAACAACTTGATCTCATCGGTCAACTACGAGCCGACGGCTGAGGAGATCGAAGCCAAATATGCAGAAGATAGAGACATCCTTTATCGCATCCGCCGACCGGAGGGCTATGTGCCACCGGAGGATGCCAGCCCAGAGGATGAGTACCGTCCGCTTCCTGAAGTCTTTGAGCGTGTCGTGCGTTCGATTCAGCAGGCCAAGGCACAGGAGCAGGAAGCAGAGCTGCTTCAGAGTGCCCTCGATGCCCTGATCAACTTCCGATCCCAGGGTGAAACGGTGGAGTTGAAGCAGGTCTTCCCGGAAGGGCTCGAGTACGTCGAGTTTTCGGAGGTGGAGCCGTTCACCCAAAGAGAGTTGGGCACCCTCGACGCCACACTCCGTAACCCCGCAGCCTACAGCGAATTCTTTGTCCGTGAGCGAAACACCCCGGGCTCGGTTATGCCAGGGGATCTCTACGAGGCCATTGCCACCAACTCGCAGGGTAACTTCATCATTCGCGTTCGTGAAATGATGCCGAAGCGCCCGATGACCTACGACGAGGCCCTCGAAGATGTGATCAAGGCCACCGAGGAGAACAAGGCCAAGGCTCTTGCCTCGACAGCCGTCGAAGGCTGGGTCAGTCAGATCGCAGAAGGCTCGGCTACTTTGCAGTCCACCGCTGAAGAGAACAACTACACCGTCAACAGTCTTGAGCCGCTGACCCGGACCCAATCATTCAATGTGCGTATCAACGGCAATACAGTCCCTGCAGCCAGGGATCTCCTGACTTCCGCATTCGATATTCAGGAAGTGGGGACCGTGATCGGGCCTGTAGTCAGTGATCTCGACAAGGCGGTCTACATGGTCCGTCTTCAGGGAATGGGTGATGCTGACCTTGAGCTTTTTGAGACTCTCAAGGACACGATTGAGATTCGTCTTATCAACCAAAAGCGGACTGCTCTGTGGGAAGAGTATCGAGCCAACCTGATGGCTGAAGCCGACATTCAGCAGTTCCTTAATGATGAGGAGACTGCTTCCACTGAGGATTCAACGGAAGACGAGGGTGAAGCAACTTCTGGTTGATAACCCTTGTTCTAATCCGGGACAAAAAAGAGCCGGCAGGGATTCCTGCCGGCTCTTTTTTTTGAACGACTCTCAACCGGTGACACGATCGATCTTGTTGACCCGTGTTCCATGTCGTCCACCCTCGAAGGGGGTGTCGAGGAAGACCGCCAGCAGTTCGGAGATCTTTTCCGTCCCGAGAACCCTTTCCCCGAAGCATGCAATGTTGGCGTCGTTGTGACCACGAGCCATTTCTGCGGTGAAGGAATCCGTGATCACGGCTGCGCGGACACCTGCATATTTGTTGGCCGTCATCGCCATTCCCTGACCTGTACCACAGACCAGAATGCCGATTTCCGCATCGCCGGAAGTG
>JAPOLY010000103.1 GCA_029976805.1 bacterium | reverse complement strand
GATGCGGTGCTGCTGCGGATGCTCGTCGGTGAAGGCGCCGACACTGCCGCCGATGAAGCGCTACTGCAGGCCTCACTGGAGATGGCGACCTGGCGCGTGGCGGTTAAACGACCGCTGAAAGCGCCGAAGATCCTCGACACTCCCCCACCCCAGGCAACTTTTAAGGGCAAGAGCGTGCGCGTGGATCGGTATGCGTGTCGCTGATTGTCCTGTGCCGCTGTTTATCGATCAGTGAGCGGTTGGGTTTCCATGAGGATCTTGATGATCTTTTGTTGGGTTGCTCGGTCTTTCACGCTGATTCGCAAGGTTTTCGATGAGAGTGGGCTGTGTGGATCGTGGAAGGATCGGATGAAGAGATTTCTTTCTCGACACCGTAATACCCATGGGTCGATCTCGGCGGGATCAACGGGAGGGGTCCACAAAACCCAATTGGCAACACCGGTGCACAACTGGCTACCCGGGAAATGCTGCACCAAATCTTGTGCCAATTCTTCACGCAGAATATGAGTCTCTTGATAACAGCTCTGGTAATAGGCTGGATCTTCCAGAGCCTTGATGGCCGACAGTTGAGCCGGAAGGCTGACCACCCATGGTGGGGTGAGACGCCGCAAGCGGGCCATCTCTTCAGTGGGGCCTGTCAGGTAAGCGGCGCGCATTCCACTGAGCGCATAGACCTTTGAAAAAGATTTACAGACAAAGATGTTCGAACTGTTGGCTGCCAACGATTCCAGGGATTGATCGGTGCCGGTGTACTCGATATAGGCTTCATCGATCCAGCAGCGGGTTGTCTTCGGTATTTCGCTGAGGAGTGCTGCCATCTTTGATCGGTCCAGGTGTTGCCCGGTCGGGTTGTTGGGATGGATGAGGATCACCAGATCCCACGGTTTTCTGAGTTCCTGTGCCAAAAGTTCTGTCTGAATCTTGAAATCGTTGTGACTGTCCAGCGGCAGGCGATGAACCTGGCAGCCGATCACCTCTTCACAGACATGCCCATACTCGCCGTAGCAGGGATCGAGCATCAGTACTTGTGAATGGGATGTCAGCCACGAACCGAGTGCACGAAAGATCAGATCGGAAGAGCCTGATCCGGGAACGATGTTTTCAGCGGGCAGTTGACGAGCCTCAGCGATCGCTTTGATCATTCCTTCGCAATGAGTGGGAGGTGAAGTGCGGGCGAGCCATGGGAGTTCACCCTTTAATGCCTCCAAGACACCCGGCGCCGGAGGGAACCAGGCATCGAGGACGTCCGCATTGATCACGTGATGATGGCGGGAGAGATCCTGAAGATCTGAGCCGATGGCTTCGAAGAAAGCACCGCCGTGATAGCAGTGGCGTGTTTGACTTTGCAAATTATCGGATTGATCGGTATATGTCTTCGTCATCGAACAACTTTCTGATCCGGGGAAACCAAACACTTTTAACAGAATCATATTTCACAAAATGAAATAGAAGATTGATTCAGGGTTTAAGTCGATTGGCGCGCCAGCAGGCCGGCGAAGACGCCTCCTGCTGCTGCCAACTCATCGTAGTTGCCCTTCTCAACGACCCGTCCTTTGTCGAGGACGTAGATGCAATCGGCCTCGCGGATGGAGCTGAGACGGTGGGCGATGACGATACGGGTTACATTTCTGCGGTTGAGACTTTCGTTGACGATATTCTGCGCCTTGTTGTCGAGTGCGCTGGTGGCCTCGTCGAGGAAGAGGATCTTGGGTCGGCGAATCAGGGCGCGGGCAATCAACAGTCTCTGTCTTTGTCCGCCGGAGAGGTTGCTGCCACCCTCACTGACGACGGTGTGCAACTGCATCGGCATTTCACGGACGTCATCACCGATGCCTGCCTCATCGACCGCTTCCCACGCCTCTTCCATTGTGTAGACGGAGCCGACAGTGATGTTTTCAAAAATGGTCCCGGCACTGATGTGACCGGATTGAAGCACCACACCGAGCTGGCGGCGCACGGCGGTGGAATCGATGGAGTCGATGTTTTGACCGTCAAAACGGATCTCACCACTCTCCGGTGTTTCGAAACCGAGCATCAATCTCAGGAGTGTGGATTTGCCGCAGCCGGAGGTTCCGGTCAGGGCGATCATCTCTCCGGGTTTGGCATGGATCGAAACGTCGTCGAGAATCTTTGGACCATCTTCTGAATAACGGAAGTGGATGCGCGACAACTCGATTTCGCCTCTGATCTTGCCCGGGTCGATGCTCGAAGCGGTGGTTTCCATTTCTGCTTCGAGGAGCGGTCTCATGCGATCAGCAAGGACAGTGGTATCGAGGAATTGGACGATGGTGTTGCTGAGCTTTAGAGCTCCGCCAAGGAATATGCCCAATGCAGTATTGAATGCCAGGAAGATACCGATGGAGAGAGCCGGTGAGCCGGATACCGTCTCGGTGATCAGGGGCATCGCCAGCACAAAAAGCGCCAGAGTACTGATCATGGGAATGATCCAGTTGAAGAGGGAAAGCCGGTCAACGATGGTCTGCACCTTGTTGGAGAGGTGCAGCTGTTTGGACATGCGATTCATCCACAGGGCGAAGGCGCGCTTTTCCGCTCCGGCCACCCGCAGTTTGCTGACGGCGCTGATCAGCTGAACCTCAAAGCCGAACAGTTCGCCCTCCTCTTCCATCAACTTGCGGGCGTGTCTGCGAATGAAGACTCCCCCAGTAAATGTCACCACGCCGACGATCAGCGCGATGAGGATGGCGACGAGAGCCAACTTTACGTTGTAAATGAAGAGCAGAACCACGTTCAGCAGCGCCATGAAGGAGGTCATCAGCGTGAGCATCGTCGGCCCGCTGAACTCCTGGCTGATGGAGTGGGCAGCAGAAATTCTCTGGAGCAGATCTCCCGTGGAGTAGTTGGAGAAGAGGGATGTCTTCAGGCGCAGGACCCGATCCCAGATGGCTGACTGGGATTCGAAGTCAGTGTTGACTGAAAGTCTCAAAGAGACGAATGATTGGAAGACGGAGAGCAGCGTCATTCCGAGTGTGACCGCCAACAATGCGGCACCCAACTCAAACAGCAAACGGGTGTTGGAGTTGGGAATGGCGTTGTCGAGGATGATGGCCATCGCCTGGGGGAAGAGCATCCCCATGACGGTCAAAGCCATCGCTGCCAAAGCAAATGCGGTAATGTCCGAGAGTTTTCCGCGCATGCTGAAGGCGATGACGTCGAGGGGTTTCGTCTTGTCTTCACCCAAAGTTCGAATCAGCACCAAAGCATGTTTGCGAAGCAGTTGCTGAGTCGAGGGGCCGATCAGGGTTTTCGATCCGTCTCGCGGATCGTGGATCCGATAGCGTCCCTTGTCGTCGAGAAGGATGGCCACAGGGCGGCCATCTTCCTGCAAGTAACCGACCAGTGGGCCGACGTCCCGTTTCCACCATTCTCCTCTGAAGACAACTTTGCGATGCTGGATTCGGGAGGCGCGGGTGATGGCTTCGGCGGGATCGTTCAGTGTTTCCAGATCGGTGGATTCGGCCATCGGCAGAATGGGAATTCCCTTGGCCTGACCGACGGTTTTCATCACGGAGTAGAGGTCTTCTCCCGGGTTTTGAAGAGCAACCTGTGGATTGAGAACGGAGGCCATATTGGCTAGCGCATGTTCTGAGCCTTTTTCTTCGATGGCTTCCCTGCGCTTGACGCGGCTCAGGTTTTTCTGGTCTTCAAGGGATCGGGCGACAGTCCGGCGTTGCTGGATCAGTGAGTTCAGCTTTTGCAGGGCTTCCAGAGCCTGATCCTGATCGACCTGGGCATCGTCGATGACTTCGAGTGAAAACTCATCTGTGGCTTCGAGCCAACATCCCCTCGGCAGGAGCAGTGGGGAGTCCTGTAGGGAAACCGAAAGCTCTCCACTGATTTCTCCACTGCCTTCAGAGACGGCGATCCAGCTGCTTTCCTGATGGGGTGTCGTAATGCGGTGACCCGAAGAGATGGATTTGCAGGTCCCGCTTTGCAAGCGACTGCTGTTGGAAGGTGCGCTTCTATCCTGAAGAAGGGGAGTCAGACGGGCAGACCAGGATCGGATCATCCGGGAAGCGCTCTGATCCAGAGTGGAGGCGACCATCTCCAATTGGTCGAGGGGCAGTTCAAGAACACTCATCGATTCCTGCGAACTGATCATGCACGAGTATTCGTCAGTCGCGGCTCCGTCTGAGATAGGGAAGATTGCCTCCCCCATCGACAATTCTCCGAGAGGATTTCGACGTCCGGAGGATTGGGCATCGATTACATCCGTGGTGACCACCTCGCCATGTCCATCAACGACGAGCCAGAAACGATTCTGTCGGGTAGTCAAAATCGATACGGGGCCTGATACCCGACATAGTTTTCCGTGGGATTCGATGGTTTCAAAGAGTGGATTCATGATGCCTCCGCCTCTGAAAACTCATCGTCGAGTTTGAGAAGCTGGGCGTAGGCGCCGTCCTTGTTCCACAGTTCGTCGTGATTTCCCCGCTCGACGACCTTGCCGTATTCGAGCACGATAATCTCTGTGCAATCGCGGATCGTGCTCAAACGGTGTGAAACAAAGATGGACGAACAGCCGCGCATGCGCATGCGATCGAGAACGACTCTCTCCGTTTCTGTGTCGAGAGCACTAGTGGCTTCATCGAGGATCAGGATGGTCGGATTGGGCACGAGCGTGCGGGCGATCTCCAGACGCTGTCTCTGCCCACCGCTCAGGTTGTTTCCGCCTTCCAGCAATTCGCAATCAAAGCCGCCCTGCAATCCGATGACGGTATCGAGGATGGCCGCATCCTCACACGCTTGAACGATGTCTTCTTCAGGAACAGTGGAATCCCAAAGGGTCAGGTTGTCGCGCACAGATCCGCTGAAGAGCATGATCTCCTGACTGATAAAGGAGAAGGAGTTGACGAAGAGGTTTCGCGGCAACTCGTCGAGCGGGATGCCATCAAAGTAGATGGTGCCGCTCCAGGGTTGAAGTTCTCCCGAGATCAGTTTGGCCAGAGTCGACTTCCCGGATCCACTGCCACCGACCAGGGCAACCCGGTCTCCCGGCTTGATGTGGATATTCAGATTCTCCAGAAGTGGTGGCTCGAGGACGTTGTAGCCGAAGGTCACGTTTTCCAATCGAATGTCGCCCTTGAGGAAGACCTTTTCATCGTCATCGTTGCGGATGGGCGCATCCGTTTTGGGGTCCTTGAAGGGGTATTTCAGCACATCGTCAACGCGGTCCAGATCTCCGCGCATCTCCTGAATCTCTGAACCGAGATCGAGCAGGTTTTTGACCGGCGCAAGGAAACTGTTCATCAGCGATTGGAAGGCGACGAGCATACCGATGGTCAACGCGCCATCGATGACCCGGAAACCGCCGACGATGATGACGAGCAGGGTGGCAATGGTGCTCAGCAGATTGGGCAGGGCGACCAGCATGGTGTTGCTCACCTGCAGATTTTGCTGGGCGTTGATGGCCTTTGAGTAATAACCGGACCACTTCTCGTAGAAGCCGGTTTCGAGACCACTGGCCTTGATGGTCTCCATGCCTTGCAAGCCAGCCATGGCCGTACCCCGAGCCTTGCCGAACTCCTGCAGAACCCGCATCGATGCTTCAATACGACTCTCCGAGATCCAGCGCAGGATCATAAAGTTGAGAACTGCGACACACAGACCGATGCCGGTGAGAAGAACATCGTAGTAGAGCATGACTGCCAGGTAGAGGACGGCCATCACCACGTCGATGGCAGTTTGCGCCAATCTCCCGGAGATATTGTTGGCGATGTCCTGATTGAGCTGGCTTCGGTTGGCCACTTCTCCGGCGAATCTCTGAACATAGAACTCATTGGGCAGCTGCAACAGGTGCCAGAAGAATTGGCTCGACAGGCGAATGGTCAGATTGAGTCGAAGTCGCCTCAGGGAGGTCATCTGCAAATATTTGAGTCCCACATTGAGTGCGATGGCAAAAATCATGGCAAAGATGATGGGTCTGGCCCAACTGGTGCGGCTCTCAAGAATGATTTCATCGAGGAAAACCTGCATCAGGACGGGGAACAGAATTCCGGGAATCACCAGTAGAAAGCCGATGAGGATGCAGAAGATGATGGGCATCGATGAGCCTGCGAGGCGTTCCCGGATGGCCCGGAAGAGACTGGGTCTCTTGCCGCCCTTCTCGAACTCTTCACCGGGCTGCATGACCAGAACCACTCCCGTGAAACTGCGTTCAAAATCTTCGATGGGAATCACCCGGTGGCCCATGGCCGGATCATTGATGTAGGCGCGATCCTTTTTGAATCCTTCGAGAACGACGAAGTGATTGAAGTCCCAGAACAGGATGCATGGCATCTGAACGGCTCGAAGAGCTTCCGTATCGGCTCTCAGGCCATGGGCTTCCAGCCCGTAGCGGCGGGCCGCACGCAAGACATTGGCCGCCTTGCTGCCATCTCTGGAGACTCCACATTCTTCGCGAAGTCGAGCGAGAGGCTCGATGCGTCCGTGGTACCCCAGGATCATCGCAAGGGATGCTGCACCACATTCCACAGCTTCCATTTGCAGGACTGTGGGAGTCTTGACCCGTTTACCTGATGATTTGGCCATGAAGCTCTACTTCCCCCCCATTTCCTTGAGGAAGGGGAGCAGGAAGGTGATCGGTTTGCGGAATTCGATGGTGGTGTCCAT
>JAPOLY010000137.1 GCA_029976805.1 bacterium | reverse complement strand
GCACTCCAACTCCCTGTTGTCCTTCAAAGTCGAGCCTGGGGACCTGACCCTGAATGGGTTCGCAGGTATGGATGCCAGTGCCAAACCCAAGGACGAAGAACCTGAAATCGGCAACGCCCAATTCTCCATTCTTGTCGACGGCAAAGTGGCCTGGGGCCCCTACGACATCTCGTGGCAAGACGCCCCCCGCCCATTTTCCGTTCCCCTGAAGGAAAGCACCATCTTCACGCTGAGGGTCGAAATGGGATCTGGAATTCACATTCTCGACCGCGCCAATTGGGTCGCCACCCAGATTATTCGCCAATAAAAAAAGGCCCCTTTGCCGGCTCACGGCAAAGGGGCCTTGTCACTTCAGACAAAAACGTGGATCACTCTCCCGGGTTATCCGGAGTGATCTTCGGGTCCACCTTCATGTCGGTGTAGGTTCCACCGGTCGTCTCTGCCAACTTTTTCAGCCAGGTATTCGCTTCAGTCAGCCCCGGCATCTGCTGCCCCCCCTGCGTGAAGGGGTGGAATCCAAAGCAGTGGATCTTGATCTTGCGGAAACGGTTCAGTTCAAAAACCTTGTCCAGAATCGGCTGGGTCGGGTCATTCACCTTGCCGTCCACGGAGGGCAATCCATCACTCAAAAAGAAGATCGTGTTGGTCCGGGCGTCCTGACTGAACGCCTGAATCAGGGCATCCATGGTGTTGGTGTTTCCATTATGTTTCAAACCATCCACCCACTTGATGGCACTCTTTTTGTTGCCGTTGGAAGCGGGTGTGGCTTTCTTCTTGAACTTCGAAACATTGGTATCAAAACGCACACAGTTGAATGCGGCGTCCTTGGACATCTTCCGGACCACCTTGCGAAGTTCACGCTTGGCCATCTCCATGCGAGTCCAGAATCTGGCCAGGCGCTGTTGATCGGCGGTCATTTGACCCCCTCCACTGCTCTGCCCCCCATCGGATCCATCTCCGCGGGCAAGCCCGGGGATATCATCCTTGTGGACATATCTCATAGAGCCGCTGGTATCGATCACGAACACGATGTTCTTGGACTCCACAGGAACGCCCCAGAACTCCGGGTCATCCCCTCTACGCTTGCGCTTGACGCCGGTTTTTCCGTCGTGAGTCTCTTCCATCGGATCAAACGTGTTTTGGCGCGGCTCCCACCAGGCAAACCACTCTTCGATCAGCTCGAAATCCTGCCCCGTCAGCTCCCAAAGGGCATCCCGTACCTGGTGGTAAAGAACGTCCTTGCGCTTCTTGAGCAATTTTTCCAAAAGGTTGATCAGCGGCTCGACACAGACCGCACTCTGACTTTTGCGGAATGCTTCCACCGCTGCACCCTGTACGAACGGAGACTTGTCATCGAGAAACAGAACCATCAACTTGATGGCTTCATCGTTCTGCTGCCCCTTCAAACGGTCGATCTGCTTGCTGAGGGCATCGATCTCCTGCTTCAGTCGATCGGGGATCGAAGGATCACTCCCGGGACGCAGGCCATTTTCATCGATGCGCTTCAGCTGCTTTTCCAGCGAAACCTTGCGGTCATTGAGCTCACCGCGCTTGTTGGTGGGATAGGCGAGAATATCGGTCATGTACACACGCTCGCGGAAATCACCCTTGCTGTCGATTTTGTCGTAACGGGTGGAGATGTGCTCGACGATTCCCGTCATCATCGACAGCTCTTCGCAGATCACATCGTAGACCGCAGGAACGGATCCATTCTGATAACCCAGGTCATACACCGTCTCGAGAGCGTCCGGTGTACCGAAAGCAGTAATCTGGCGAATGACATCGATAGCAGAATCATTCTGCTGCCCCTGAATTGCTTTTCCGTAGTCCTTCTTGAGCTTCTTGATCTGCTTCGCATCCAGAGCAGAACTCGACGAAGCGGACAAATCAGTGGGGAGAATCGACAAACAGAAGGCAAACAATGCCAAAAGACCCAGAAGACTCAAAGGGGAGAGCCTCAACATTGAATCCAAGCGAAACTTCATACCAGTTCCTTCGAAAATGGGTTACCCCCAGCGAAACCCCCCATGCATGGCGCAACTGGGTGCTGACAGGTAACAGGGCAATGAGACGGGTTCGATAATATCATGGTCGCAGAGTCACTTCCAAGGGCTCGCACCAAACACGGAAACCCCGATGTGGACCCACAGGTGCCACAATTGGAGAATTTTTCAGGCCATTTCGTTACAATCTGAGCCAGACAGATGATCTTCAGGACAGATTTTGCCTATGGAGTTGACGATGAATCAGGAAAACACGATCCGCCAATATCATATCGGACTCGCCCGAGGCGACGTCGCCCGCAGAATCCTGCTCGCCGGAGATCCCGAGCGAGTTCGTCGATTCTCGGAAAACCTCGATGAAATCCGTGGAGAATGGAGCTGCAGGGAATACCTGACCATCACCGGAACCTGGAAGGGGGAAGAAGTCTCCCTCATGGCCACGGGGATTGGAGCCAGCAATATCGAGATCGCGATGGTGGAACTGTCCAAAATCGTCGATGATCCGATCCTGATCCGCGCAGGATCCTGCGGCGGACTCGACCCTGACATTCATCTTGGAGATCTGGTGGTCAGCATGGGTGCAGTACGCATGGAGAACACCTCCACCACCTTCGTTCCGGAGGGGTACCCCGCAGTCGCCCACCCGGATGTGGTGCAGGCACTCATGGCCTGTTCCCGTCAAAAGGGAGCGCCGGTTCACATGGGAATCACCGCCACGGCCCCCGGTTTTTACGGAGCCCAGGGCCGCGATGAAGAGGGCTTCCCGCCTCGGGATCCGCAGGTGATCGAAAAACTGGCCGCCATCGGTGTCGCCAATATGGAGATGGAAGCCTCCACGCTCTTCACCCTGGCATCGCTGAAGAAGTGGCGTTCAGGGTGTATCTGCACCGTTTTCGGGAGGCGCCAGCATGATCAGTTCCTTAACCCGGAGGAGAAGCCT
>JAPOLY010000123.1 GCA_029976805.1 bacterium | reverse complement strand
AGCCCATTTCACATTGGCACTGATCGATTTCTTCCGAAGGTAAGGGAAATTCATGGTTTACGTTTTCTCAAAATTTGCCAAAGCCAACACACTTCTGAAGCCTGCCGTTCTCCTGGCTCTCATTGCCGGGCTGACTCTGGGTGGTTGTGGAGGTGACTCAGCGGATCCCTTGCCCACACTTTCTCAAGTCAAGGCAGAGGATGCGGGCACGGTGGTGACCACCACCGGGTTTGTTTCCGTTGAGCCGGGCATTCTCGAAGACACGACCGGAGAAGTCGGATTTGCCCTTCAGGATACGTCCGGTGGTTTGTATATCACTGTGGACCCTGCCCTCGGCCTTGACCTATCCAATGTCAAGCCGGGGAGAAGCATTCAAATCACTGGAGCCATGGGCGATTTGAACGGTTGGGTGGTGCTTGTTCTGGAAAACCAGGAGGACCTTTTGGTCTCCTCTTCAGGTGGATTTCTCTTTTTTCCCCAACCGAACACCCTCGAGGAAATCAACAACACCGCTGCCACTCCTGAGAAGGAGGCCACCATCGTTTCCACGGAGGGGTCCGTTCTTGCCGTGACTCCGATCGATGATGGAGCCGCCAACCCTCTGGGTTGGGAAGTCTCACTGGAGGACAGCAGTGGCACCGGGGTTTCTTTCCTCAATCTGAGTGCACAACACACCGTCGACGATTGGCCATTCCTCGCAGCGGGTGCAGACGTCAGCATGACCGGGGTGCTCCTCAAGGATGGTGCCTCATACGAGATCGCCCCCAGGGGCCCTTACGACATCTCCATCTCCATCGAGGACGCCCGTTCGGTTGCGGATGGTGAAACGGTGTTGATCAAGGGCACGGTCGGGATGGTTCCCGGGGCACTCAGCGGTGTGGGTGAATACGGTTTCTCACTGCACTCCGGGAATGGTAACGGAATCCTTGTCAGCGTCTCCGACCCTGCAGGCCTCTACACCGACTATGACGGAGATAACCAACTTGAGTTTTCCAGCGGCAGCAATCTGCCTTTCGATCTCGCTACTTTCCATGATCTGGCTGATTCATACCCCTTCGCCTTGAACAGCACCTTCCCAGTAGCCCTGCATGTGGAGGGCGTCATGGCGACCACGGTTCTGGGAGACCGTTATGTCGAGGCGGACTCCCTGAAGGTACGCCGCGTCGCAGAAAACCTTGCCTACCCCACCTCCATCTCTCTCCCCACAGGAGGCGTCACGATCAGCGATGCCGGTCGCTGGGTGAATCTGAATGGTGACCTGGCGACTCCATCCGGCGGCGCTCCCTATCCCGGGGGTGCACTCGCATGGAGAGTTTTCGCAGATGGCTACCGGACCCTGATCGATGATGGAACGGGTGGCAGTGTCACCGTTCTGGTTCCCTTCGGTATTCTCAGTGATTCAAACGGTGATCTGACACTGGATTTTGAAGACCTTGAACAGTGGCCGATCAGTGTTGATGTCGGTTCTCCGCTGACCGTCTACGGTTTCCTTCGCGACAACAATGGAACGCTGGAACTGGTCGTCGCCAGTGAGGGTGCCCTCGAGACTTCTCCGGGAGTTGCCAACTTCTTCATCTACTAAAGGTTTTGGAGCTCACGATGAATCCGTGCATGCGTCTCTGGGTGCTCCCTGTTTTTGTCTTCGTACTTCTGGGAAGCAGCCTGCTAAGGGCCGATTCCAAAGTCGACGGTGATTGGAATCAGGCGGCGGGAGACAATCTTCCCCAGTTGGAGAAAGCTCTCCGCGAAGTTGCCGGTTGGGCCCGCCCGCACCTGCTGTGGCTGCTCTCAAACATGCCAGAGGCAGACCTGCAGTCCCTCGATGCTGATTTCCTGCGCGAGCATGTAGAGGGAGCGGTGCAGGCGTGGAAGGAAACCCCCTGGTCCGCTTCCATTCCCGAATCAATTTTCCGGGATGCCATCCTGCCCTACGCCAATGTCAATGAACGACGCGATGCCTGGCGTCAGGATTTCCGAGATCGGTTCCTTCCTCTCGTCAAGGAAGCGGGGTCCGCCAGTGAGGCGACCGCCATCCTCAACAGCAAAATCTTTAACCTCGTGGGCGTGAAGTACTCCACCAAAAGGCCCAAGGCGGACCAGAGCCCCTATGAATCGATGGAGGCGGGCCTCGCATCTTGCACGGGCCTTTCGATCCTGCTGATCGACGCCTGCCGCGCGGTAGGAATCCCTGCCCGTTTTGTCGGCACGCCGTTGTGGTCCGACAACTCTGGCAATCATTCGTGGATCGAAATCTGGGATGAAGGGTGGCACTTCACCGGTGCCGCAGAGCCCACCGGCAAAGATCTGAATCGGGGCTGGTTCAGTGGTCGGGCATCCGGAGCAGCCACGGGGGATCCCCGCAACGCCATCTATGCGGTCAGCTGGTCGAGCAACAGCCAGCACTTCCCCATGGTGTGGAAGCCCGGGGATACCTCGGTAGGAGCCATCGACATCACGTTCCGATACGCACAGAAAGATGAGGAAATCGCCGCTGATCGCAGTCGCCTCTTTCTGCAGGTCAGGGATGGCGAGAGCAAGGAGAGAGTGGAAGCCCAGGTCTGGTTGTTTCCCGCTCAGGGATCCGTCGAAAAGGGTGTCTCCAGGGATGAGAGATTCGATGCCAATGATCACCTCCCCTTCATGCTCAACCGTGGACAGGGCTACCTGCTCTATGCACAAAGCGGAGACCGCTTCGCCGTCGCTCAGGGGCAATCAGGGCAAGCTGAGGAAACGATCACTCTGGAACTTCCAGACGCGAGCGACCCGGAGAACTCCTCGCGAGCGATCTCGACACTGAAAGCGATACTGGCTTCTCAACCGTCCTCACTGGAAGAGGTTTCCGAACTGGCAATTTCCCGTGTGGCCCTCGACAAACATCAGGCCAATGAAGCCGCCCGATCGATTTGGCAAGCATACGCGGCAAACCTGATTCGAACCCGCACTGAGGAGATGGAATCCAAAGTAATTCCTGTCGGGAAGCTGAAGATGCCTTTCGACTTCAAGGTTTTTGGTGACCCGACACCGAGTGGCAGAAGCTTGTACATCTCCCTTCATGGAGGAGGCGGGGCTCCTCCAGCAGTGAATGACCAGCAGTGGGAAAACCAGAAGAGGCTTTATGAACCCAAAGAGGGCATCTACCTGGCCCCCCGCGCCCCCACCAATACCTGGAACCTTTGGCACCAAGGTCACATCGACAAGGCTTTTGACCGTTTGATCGCCAACATGATCGCCTTTCATCAGGTCAATCCGGATCGGGTTTATGTCCTCGGCTATTCCGCAGGCGGTGATGGCGTCTACCAATTGGCTCCCAGGATGGCAGACCGCTGGGCAGCGGCAGCGATGATGGCGGGGCACCCCAACGATGCCCGCCCCGAATCACTGCGAAACCTGCCCTTCACCCTGCACATGGGGGCGAAGGATGCGCCATACAACCGCAACGGTCAGGCAGAGATCTGGAAGGGCCTTCTCAGTGACCTGAAGAAGGCAGATCCTGAGGGCTACGATCACTGGGTCGAGATCTACCCCGACAAGGGTCATTGGATGGACCGGGAGGATCGACAGGCGATCCCATGGCTCGCCAGCAAGGTGAGAAAACTGCGTTCCAGAAAAATCGTCTGGAAGCAGGATGACGTGGTTCACCCGCGCTTTTACTGGCTCTTTGACCCGACACCCACGGGGCGCTCCCGGGTGGACGCCCTTCTCGATGGTCAAAAGATCACTCTCAATACCTCGGAAGATCACGATACTCTCTCACTGAGACTGGATGATTCGATGGTCGATCTCAGCCAACCGCTGGTGATCACCATCAATGACAATCCTCCCCAGACTGTCGCAGCACAGAGAAATATTCACGCTCTGGTGAAAACGATGTCGGAGCGGGGTGATCCAGCAGGTATGTTTAGCAGTGAAATCGTGGTGGGGATTTCAAAGACGGCCAACCCCCAGGAGTGAGGACCCCTTGAACCAACTTTCCGAATTGCAGATGGATTTCATCGAGTTTCTGGTCTCTTGCGAGGTTCT
>JAPOLY010000159.1 GCA_029976805.1 bacterium | reverse complement strand
GTCATGATCTGTTGGCAATTTCTGCGGAAACTGGGATACTAATTTCTTGGCAGGGTCGTCGATTCAGCCAAACTGCTGACTCAAGTCGCATTTCGGAGAGGTGTCCGAGTGGCTTAAGGAGCACGCTTGGAAAGCGTGTGTGCGTTTACGCGTACCGAGGGTTCGAATCCCTCCCTCTCCGCCACACTTACCTTTGAATTCCGGGGTCCGGGTGACCGCCGGCCCGTCAACCTGGTCAGGCCCTGACGGGAGCAGCCATGACGGTGTCCGCTGGTGTGCTTCGGGCTCCGGTCTCATCTTTCTCTTCTTCCATTTCCCTCCTCTTTCATCTGCCTCCTCTTTCTTCGCCTCTTCATCTGCACCGATTTTTTGATCGCCGATTTCCGCACCGGAATTCCAGAGCCTGAATCATTCTTCCTTGGCGAATTGGGCTGATTTGAACCCCTTTAGTGCCTTGCCTGAATGGGGGGCTCGGGTTCTGATGGGGCCATGACGAATTCAACCCCAGAAACCCTTCCAGAGGGCTCCGGAGACCGGAGCGGTTCTGTTGAGTACCAGGTGATCGCTCGCCGATTCCGCCCCCGGAATTTCGATGAGGTGGTGGGTCAAGAGGCGGTTGCCGATGCCCTGCGACAGTCGATTCTGCAAAACCGGTTGGCTCACGCCTACCTGTTTTGTGGCCCCCGAGGGGTGGGCAAGACTTCGATGGCACGAATTTTCGCTGCGGCATTGCAGTGTCCACACGCAAAAGATGCGACACCGTGTGGTGAATGTGATACCTGCCAGCGGATCTTCAGGGGCGAGGATTCGGACGTCACGGAAATGGACGGTGCGTCGAATCGGGGAATCGACGACATTCGCGGTTTGATTGAGCATGTTCAGTATGCTCCGACCCAGGGTCGTTACCGGGTCTTCATCCTCGACGAGGTTCACATGCTGACCCGGGATGCCTTCAATGCGTTGTTGAAGACGCTGGAAGAGCCTCCGTCTCATGTGAAATTCGTTTTCGCAACCACCGAGCCAGAGCGGATTTTGCCGACAGTGCTCAGTCGCTGCCAGCGTTGCGATTTCTCGTCCATCTCCAATTCGGATATCAGCCGTCGCCTGGAGCAGATCTGTCAACTGGAGAATGCCCAGCCCGGTGAAGGACTCCTTGAGGAAGTGGCACTGCTCGCCCAGGGGGGCATGCGCGATGCGCAATCGATGCTGGATCAGATCCTTGCCTTTGCGGGCAAGGAGCCTCAACTGGAAGACCTGTTGAGGGTGACGGGAAGAGTTTCGACCGAGAAACTGCTTCAGTTGATTTCAGTACTCGAGTCCGCTGATCTCGGAGCCGCTATTCAGGAGTTGGGGCCTCTCCTCGATTCTGGAACCGAACCATCCGTTTTGACCGATCAATTGACGGCAGTCTATCGGGATCAGTTGCACGAAGGAGTGGCGTCAGGCTGGAGTGCTGAAAATATCGAATCGAATCTTCTCGCTCAGGAGATTCTTCAGGAGACACGTCTGAAGTTGCGCCAGCAGGACCGGGGAGATCTGGTTCTTGAGTTGGCACTAATGAGGATTGGAACCCTGTCTTCCCTGGTGCGCACCGGGTTGTCCTCCCCAGCGACTCCGACGAGTGCTCCTGTGAGGGCGATACCTGTAAAACAGGCTGCTGCTCCTGTGAATCAGGAAGCGGTTGTCACACCGGCTCCTTCTACTCAAGAGATCCAGACTCCAGAAAGCCCGCGGGATTCTGTTGAACCACCGGCTTCTGTTGAATCGCAGGAAGAGTCCAGGGCCAACGAGGGTGGAATGAGTCGGGCACAGGCTGCGCTGGAAGCTCTTCAGCAGAAATCAGCCAAGGCTTCAGTCGCTGTTGGGGATTC
>JAPOLY010000135.1 GCA_029976805.1 bacterium | reverse complement strand
GGGTTTGGTCAACCCGGGCCATCTCCTCGAGGATCGCCGTCACCACCGCATCAAAGAGAGGGGCTTTTTCTTCGTAATGATCATCGGCAAGAAATCCGGCGTGACCGATGAAGTCGTTGCGATAGTGGGGAAGGTGTTCGAGGGCATCGATCCAACGCTGCGGCTTGTTGCCCCCGCGACCGCTGATCGCCTTGACCATCGCTGTGTATTCTTCCCGCGGCGTTTCGAGGATCTGCTTCAGGTCTTCAAGGATGCCAAGGGCGCCGGTTCCCTGGGAAGTACGGTCGTGGTCGCGGGCACCGTGACGCAACAGTACCTCGACCCACGAACCAAAGCTGGGACGCTTGAGGAAATTCTGTACCCGCTTTTCCCGGTCCACCGGCATCGACAGCCGCGAGCGGGCGGTCAACAACAGCAGACCCTGCCAACGAACCACGGCCTCCAGACTGGCGAAGGCCGCCGCATGCAGCGAACGGGCATCACCTCGGGCCTGATCCATCACCGGCACGATGCGTGCCAGCGGCTGGGGAAGAGAAAGGTCGGGGGCACTCCCGCCTGTTGACTGCACAGAACCTCCGGAGACTGGGAAACGGGCACCTTCCGTCGATCAGCCGAAATCAACACCGGCCACAGTCTCTTCTCCACGGAAGGGATCCTTATCATATCCTCTTGACCCACCGGTTCGGAGATCCAAACTCAATAAAGATCGTGATTTTGCGGGAGGTACTCATGTTTGGAGATGGCAGTAAATTGATCGTCGTGGGCGATCGCGTCCTCGTTTCCCCGACACAGGGTGAAGAACGTACGCGGGAAGGACTGATCCTCCCTGCCAGTGCCGTCGAAAAGAATGAAGTACAAAGTGGCAAGGTCGTCGAGGTCGGGCCCGGTACTCCGATGACTCCCCCCGCCGAGGTGGGCGACGAGCCGTGGAAGGTCACCGAACCCCCATCTCCCATCTTCATTCCACTGGAAGCCCGGGTCGGCGATCAGGTTCTGTTTCTGCGCAAGGCCGCCATCGAGATCCAGTTCGCCGGAGAGAGTTACCTGATCGTTCCCCACGGTGCCATTCTCGTTCTCGCCAGAGATGACGAACCGGTGGAGAATGTCGATTTCCGCGAGGAAGATTTCGAACTGTAAAAGGCGCTTCTATTCGACAGGAATTCTCAGGACCGGAACCGGCTCGCTGAAACCCTTCATGTCGTAGGGCTTGAGGATGGAACCGGAAGCATCAAAGCCGACACGCTCGGCGATCTCCGGCAGGGTGACCACTTCACCGATCTCCCCTTTGGACTGCAATCGCGCCGCCAGGTTGGTGGTCTTGCCGATGGCGAGCCACTCCTGCTTGAAGCTGGAACCGAGCATGCCGAAGACGACCGGTCCCGAGTTGACACCCGCGCGCAGGTCGAGCCCCCAGGACTCACCCAATTCCCGTCGCACCCTGGAAGCCAGAGACGTGCGCTGCACCAGATCGATGGCAAACTGCAATCCGCGCGCCTCATGACCTTCACCCTGACACGCCGCCAGCAATCCATCTCCCAGATGCTGCAGGGGCCGCACCTGATGCTCGGCCAGCAACGGCACCGCCAGTTCGAAGACACTGCGCACCGTTTCCATCACCTCCTCGGCGGAGAGTTCCGTGGAGCGCTGGGTGAATCCGGCGAGATCCGCAAAGATGATGGTCGCGTCCTCAGTGGTGGTCAGTGACATCTCTTCGGCGGGACGGCCACTGAATCGCTCGATGCTCTTCGCCGCCTGACGGGCAGGATCGACACCCCGATACGCTTCATCGACCAATTCGATCCAGTGCGGCTGATTGGTTTCGACCACTCTCCCATAGGCATCATCGAGGCGGGAGAGGGCCACTTCCCGCCGGCCCGCATCGAGATCACTCTGCACCAGCAACAGACGGGCAAGAATCTCACCCTCGGTCACCTTTTCAAAGGTGGAGAGTTGGTCATCCAGTTGTTTCAACTGTTGCTCCCCCCGTTGATCTGCGGGGGTCAGGGCCACTCGCCAATAGTCGATGAGCATCTGCAATTCCGGATGACGCAACAGTTCCGCCGCCCGATCCAACTCTGCCATCGCTTCCTCATGTTGCCCTGTATCGGCGAGGGCACGGGCCCGCGCCATTCGGGCGAAGCCCACCGGCGGCACCTTTTCATGACCACACTCTTCCAGACACTCTTCCAGCAGTTCCAGGTGGCCGACCTTCTGGGAAGTGTCTTCCAGTTCCAGAGCCGCCTGCAGACTGAAGGTGTAGAGGCGCAAACGGGAGAGGGTTTCCAAATGCTCACCGCGGCGCTGGAGGGTTTCCTTGAGGGCATCGAGTGCTGCCTGTGGTTGTCCCGACTGAATCTCAGCCAAAGCCAGAGAACCGGAAGAGATGGCGATGCCGAGGTGATCATCGACACGATCCTTGTCGATGATGGTTCGACGCAGAGACCTTCGTCCTTCGGTTCGGGCACCGAGATAGAGATACGACTGGCTGATGCCGTCGAGAATCCACGGACGGCAGGCCGCATCCCCAATCAACTCGAGTGAACGGGTCAGAGCCGTCAGCGCCAACCCGGGTCGATTCGACTGGATGTACAAAGTCCCCAGAAAATGGTGCACCCGTGCAAGCGTCGGTTCTTGCGGAACCGAATCGATCAGTTCTTCCGCTTCCTTGTGCAAGGTGGCAAGGATCTCCGCAGCTCCACGAGCGAGGCGCAGGCGGGTACGCAGGTCGATGAGGGTTCGCGCTGCAGCCCATGGTTGCTCGAGGTTTGCAGTCTTGGTGAGCAGGTCTGCGATGGGATCCAGATCCATACGAACTTCACACACCGCCGCCTGAGCAAGGTCGACGAGAAGTGGATTCATCGAATCCGGCAGACCCTGAGGAGAAGATTCTCCCCGAATCACCGACTCCTCGATGCAACGCCACCAGTGTTGAAGTTGTGCGGGATC
>JAPOLY010000141.1 GCA_029976805.1 bacterium | reverse complement strand
CTCAAGGTCCGCGAGAACGATCTGCTCCCCACACTCGACCTTTCCGGCAGTTTCAGCCAGCCGGGCAACGGTCTCAGTTTCAGCGAGTCCTGGTCAGACATCGGCGACGATTACGCCTGGAGTGCCGGGCTCAATCTGCAGATTCCTCTGGGGCAGCGAGCAGCCCAAAACCGGGAAATGCAGGCCCGGGAAGATCTGCGCCTGGCGCAATTGAGCAAGGAACAGATCTCCAATGGCATCATCCTCGAAGTCACCCGGGCGATCCGCGAACTGGAAAGCGCCCGTCAGGCGGTCGAGACCACCGAGGCCGCCACACGCCTTCGCCGTGAGGAACTGGACGGCGAAAGACGAAGACTGGAAGCGGGGGTCTCCACGGCCTATCAGGTGCTGCAGGTGCAGAACAGCCTGCTCTCTGCCCAAGTCCAGGAACTGCAGGCGAAAATCCGTGTCCGCAAGGCGATCACCGGCTACCGCAATGCCACCGGTACCATCCTCCGGGATTACGGCATCCGCCTGGATGAACTGCTTCAACCGGGGCCTTTGCAGTAGAGTGCAAACCCTCTCTGATCCGCTTTTCATGTCCCAACTGTCACTTGTGACTGTTGGGTAATGACCTTCTTCCCGGTCCAAACTCGCCCTAAGATGAGTCCTGTATTATTCGACTGTTTGTTCGCTGCGAATGCGTCATTTCCGGTGGTTGAGCCGGGTTTATAGATCCTGACGAATCGCTCCTGAACCATTTATTCAATCAACTTTTACGGACCCTCCGGGCCCGTTTTGTACGTGGAACATGATGTCCTCTATCAGAATCCTACTGGCGACGCTGAGCCTGCTTCTGCTGCCCACCAGTCTCATTGCACAGGAATTCACCCTGGGCTTTGAAATCAGTTCATCCCTGGGTTCGGTAGGGGGCGGCATCCAGAATCTGACCTTCGGCCTGCAAGAGGGTGCTTCCGACGGGTTCGTCGACGGCGAAGACGTGTACTCCACAGCGCCCACCAACAGTGGTGCATTTCATGCGTGGATCAACATCGATGGCCAGAATTGGCAGACCTGCCTGAGATCCCCGTCCGGCGAGGATCAGATCTGCGTCATCGGCCTGAGCTTCTATCAGACCAATCCGATCTTTCTCCAGTGGGATTCCTCCAGTCTGCCTGAATCGGGAAGCTACACACTCGAGGACGCCTTCGGAGGCGGAATCCTCTCCGTCGACCTCAAACAGCAAGACTCCTTACTGATCGACAATATTGCCCTGACCAGCCTCGTCTTGCGTGTCACCCCTCCCATCGTCGAAATGTTTCGACGTGGAGACGTCAACGGCGACCAGTCCTTCAACATGTCCGATGTCATCAGCAGTCTCGGAAACCTGTTCCTGTCCCCAGCCGGAATGCCGGTCACGTGCCTCGATGCCGCAGATACCAATGACGACGGCAGCTTCAATCTGAGCGATCCGGTTTTTGGCCTCTACTATCTCTTCAATGGGGGGCCCGACCCGCTGGCTCCCTTCCTGGAGTGTGGTGAAGATCCGACAGAAGACCCCCTCGACTGCACCGCCAGCTGCCCGTAAACCCCACTGGTTACATCTATTTACATTCAATACGTATTTTCAACGGAGCCCGAAAGCCGCTTACCGGGGAAATGCTTGCCATCCAGCGCCGGTAGTTATGCCGCTGCCGGGGCGAGCCCGGAAAGGCTCGATTAAAGGGTATTTGAATATTTTTAGAGATTACGTATGTTTTGTAGGCTTCTGTATTTTTTACATGAGATACAGATTTACGGAGATCTCAAGAACTAACTAATCGGATTTCGGCTTCTGGGGCTTCTGCAAAGCCTGTATCCGGGCATGGGGGTCTCTGGGAACACTGCCGCGATCGTCGGGGACGCCGTATTCGGAAGCCAGCCTCTCCAGCTCCGCTTCCAGTTCCTTGCGCACCTCCGCCAATTCGGGATCGTCCGCCCGATTCTTCATCTCCTGCGGGTCTGTCTTCAGGTCAAACAGCTCCCACTCGTCGAGATTGTAGAAGTGGATCAACTTGTAGCGCTCCGTCGCCACACCCCGGTGACGACGCACCATGTGCGCAGTGGTCCGATCGCCGTGATATTCGTAATACTGGTAATAGTGGCTTTTGCGGAAGGGGACCTCTTTCCCTTCCAGCAGCGGTTTCATGCTGATGCCCTGCATCGCCTTCACTTCGGGGCGGTCCATCTCGACCCCTGCCAGATCGAGGAAGGTCTGGGCATAGTCCAGATTGCTGACCAGCTGATCGTTGACCTTGCCCGCTTCCGTGACCCCGGGCCAACGCACGATCAATGGCGTGCGGTAGCACTCCTCATACATGAAGCGCTTGTCGAACCAGCCATGTTCTCCAAGAAAGAACCCCTGATCCGATGAGTAGATGACGATGGTCTCTTTGCTGAGGTCGAGATCCTCGAGGGTCTTCATCAAGCGACCGATGTTTTCATCCACCGCCCTTATGCAGCGCAGGTAATCCTTGAGGTAACGCTGGTACTTCCAGCGGACGATCTCCTCGGAGCTCATCTGCTCCATCTTCTTCGTGAATTTCGCATTTCTGGGGCCATATGAGGCCATCCACGCCGCTTCCTGTTTTTCCGTAAATCCACGCTGCTTCGCCAGTTTCAAGTCGTGGGGGGTCAGGGTG
>JAPOLY010000127.1 GCA_029976805.1 bacterium | reverse complement strand
ACTTCCGGGAGAAAAGGTTCAGATCGTCAATGGAGACATCCATATCGACGGCAAGGTAGAACTGAAACCTGTTGATGTTCAGAAGCACCTGTGGATACCCATCCATGACAGCTTGATTGCGGAGGCCGGGCTTGAAGAGCCCGCCTGGAGCCAAGACAGAGGCTGGACCCGATACACAGAAGAAACGGCGGACACTCCGGAAAAAACTGCTGGAGGATGGGGAGTCAACCTTTCCGCCGGTTCCGGTGAACTTCGATACGTCCGACCGATCCGGAACTACTATGGATACAACGGGTCCTATCGCGGCAAACAACCTGCGCCTGTTCGAGATCTCAAGGTTCTTGCACGTATTTCAGCGATGCCCACTGCCAGCGGCAAATCCACCATCGCACTGGAGATCGACAACTCACCCTCCACCTATCGCTGGGAGATTCCTTTTTCTACTGGTGAGAGCCGCTTTTTGATCAGTGGAAACGAATCGACAGAAGATGAATTATGGGGTGGCTCATTTGCTCTCGTCCCAGACAGGGAAACCGCTCTGTCGATGGAGGTCATCGATCGTCACGTGCGCCTCTTCTCTGACGAGCAACTGGTCGCTGAGATCCCCCTTCCAGATTCCGAACTTTCCGCGGGCTTGAAGTCCGCAAATGGCCAAACCATTCGACTGCAGATGAATCGCTGCGGCGGCTATGTTCATCAAGTACAGGTTTTTCGGGATCTCCACTGGACAGGAAATGGGAATCATGCGGTGACTGGACCCTTCCAGATTGATCAGGGAAGATACTTTGTATTGGGGGACAACAGTCCCTCCAGTCTGGACTCGAGATATTGGGGGTCATTCTCCCGATCGAATCTGCTCGGACGAGGATTTGTGATCTTTTGGCCGGCCCTGCCCTGGCGAAATGAAAGTGGCTTTATCCGATGATTTTGACCGTCAGAAATCTGTGCAAGTCCTACGGCAATCGAAGAGTCGCAGATCGGGTCTCCTTTGATGTCCCCCCCGGTGCAGTGATCGGGCTGTTGGGCAAAAATGGTGCCGGAAAAACCACGACATTTCGCATGACGATGGGAATGATTCGATCTGACCAGGGCCAGGTGTTTTTTAATGGCGAAGAAATCTCGGCCTTGCCGATGTACCAAAGAGCCCGAAAGGGTATGGGCTACCTCCCTCAGGAATCTTCTGTTTTTCGCGGATTGACGGTGAGACAAAATTTGATGGCGATCCTGGAAACCCGTCCACTCAGTGAACCTGAGCAGGCCGATCGCCTTGAGGAATTGATTGAGGAATTCGGCCTTCAGCGGGTCGTCGACAGTCGTGGAGAAGTCTTGTCCGGTGGTGAGAAAAGAAGGCTGGAAGTCGCCCGCGCACTCGTCTCGGAACCCTCGTTGATTCTTCTCGACGAACCCTTCAGTGGGGTCGACCCCATCGCCGTGGCAGATCTTCAGGAGGTGATTCGATACCTCTCTGAGGAACGCGGTATCGGCGTCCTTCTCACAGACCATAACGTCCGCGAAACCCTGAATGTCTGTGACCGTTCCTACATCATTTACGACGGTCGCATCATCGCTCAGGGCGACCAGCAAGAGATTCTCAAAAACGCAGACGCCCGCAGGTACTACCTCGGCGAACAGTTTTCGATGTGAGGGAAAGAAGATGAAGAACTCTTCCCCTCACTTGGGACTTTTACTGCCGGCATGGGTGATTCCAGGTTCAGCGCATGTGCTCATGGGAGAAAAAATGCGCGGCTGGGCAATCCTGGTTTTGATCAATGGGCTCTGGATTGCGGGGGTTCTGCTCTCGGATTTCGAAGCGATTTCCAGAAGTTTCAATCCCTACCTTTTCTGGTTGAGTTCCGGATGCGGATTAACCCCCATTGTCGAGTTGACCTTTTCTCCAGCTGCAGACAATGTGATGCACGGCCTCGCCAGCGTGAATACCTACAAGGATGTCTCCCGCTTCAATGACACCGGTGTTCATATGGCCTGCTTTGCGGGTTTGCTGAATTTGTTGGCCATGCTCGATGTGGCAGACAGGGTAGTGGCCCCCCAAAGTGACGAGAGCCAGCAATGATTGAAGCCCTGATCTTTCTCGCACTGTGCGCCTGCCTTTCTTCTGTCCACGTCCTTGTGACACTCCGTCAACGCAAGTCCGAATCCATCATGCGAGAGATCTCCACCCATTTCATTTACCTGACCGGTTTGATCATTCTCATCGGAGGGGTGATTCAGGGGCTCTCACTGGCCTTTCAGTAAGTGGTCTAATTGGGTACGATACCTTCTTGTGAGCGAGTGTAGCGGTCGCGCCTTGAACTTGTTCGGGGCGAGGAAAGTCCGAGCTCCACAGGGCAGGGTGGTGGGTAACGCCCACCGGGAGCAATCCCAGGGAAAGTGCCACAGAAAAGATACCGCCTGTGTCTTTGATGCAGGTAAGGGTGAAATGGTGAGGTAAGAGCTCACCGCGGGGGCGGTGACGTCCCTGGCAGGGTAAACCCCACCCGGAGAAAGACCAAACAGAGACGAAGGAGTGCCCACTCCGCTCCCGCTTGCGGGAATAGGTCCGGGTAGGTCGTTAGAGCCCCTTGGCAACAGGGGGCCCAGAGGAATGACCGCACACCGCTTTTGCGGTGAACAGGACTCGGCTTACCGCTCGCTCACATTTTTTATTCTCAAGGCCCCATTTTTAGTACAAAGGCCTCACGAGGCCTCCCCCCCTACCACCGAACTTGACTGAATCTGACAAATCGTCATCATTCGGGAACCTTCGAGCCTGATTTACCGTGGGAGGTTGCCGACGTGAATGCTGAATCATCTGAATCGACCGGGTTGAAGGGTCTTCAGGAGAAACTGTTCCAGCCTGTTGATATTGCCTGGCTGGTCGCATTTCGAATCATCACCGGTGGCCTGATGTTTTTTGAGATGGTCCGGTATCTCGCTGAAGGATGGCTCGAGAGTTATTACATCGACACCCCCTTCCACTTCAAATTTTTTGGATTCTCGTGGGTCCAGCAGTTGCCTTACGACTGGGCGATGCAGGGTGTCTTTCTCATCTTGATTGCCGCCAGCCTCGGAGTCACTCTGGGATACCGGTACCGGCTCTCTGCGACACTCCAGTTTCTGGGATTCACCTACCTGTTCTTGCTGGATGCTGCCGGCTACCGCAATCACTGGTACCTGCTGTGCGTGCTCTGTTTTTTCCTCATCTTCATGCCCGCGCACCGGGCTTTTTCGATGGACTGCAGTCGTATTCAGGGATTGAAAAAGGATTGGTGCCAACGCTGGATGCTGTGGCTGATTCGAGGGCAACTGGCCATCGTTTATTTCTTTGCCGGAATTGCCAAACTGGACCGGGGCTGGATGAGTGGTGACTCGATTCGAGTCATCTTTGCAGACGAAGGTCACTCCCCAGAATTGCTCAATTTCCTCTACCAGCCAGCAGTCACTGAGTTTTTCGTGTGGTCCGGAATGCTGTTT
>JAPOLY010000042.1 GCA_029976805.1 bacterium | reverse complement strand
AGCAATAATTTCTTCGATGAAGAAATGGCTGAGGACTTTGACATCATCGACGACGATCCGATCTCCCAGTATTCCTTTGCATTTGCGATTCGCCCGGCAATGCAGGATTCCAGTCTCGGCATCCAAATGCCGGACAGCTCCAGCGTGATTCCGGCAGGGGAACTGTACGAAGTCGACATCATGGTTTTCAGAACGTTCCGTGAGGGAACCCGAAATGCAGATCCGATCTATAAGAGTCAGATTCTTGTCCATCGCTAGAGAAGCTATAGAGGTTTACCCCATGGATACCACGAAAGATCATGCCAGGTCGCCAAAGACCGAATCGGGATTCACGCTTCTTGAGTTGCTGGTAGCGTTAACGCTGGCCGCCATCATTTCGCTGATTATTTCACAGGTGGGAAATGATGCTCAAAGGATGTACGACACCACCATTAGCACCGTGGAAACGTATCAAAAGTTCCGCTACGCAATGGATGACATCAATGAGAACCTGTCGAAGATGATTCCAACCGCCTCACTGGAGTTCTACAACGACCGCGGAAGAACTCGTGGCTACTGGGACGAAGGCGAGGAGATCCCGAACTCCTTCGGTCCAAACATGGACGGGGGAGTTCCAGACGAGTACGACGAGGCTGCAACCGTCTTTGAACGCAAATACATCCTCAGTAACACCCGTCCCGGCGAGCCTGAGGTTCATTCGAATGATTCCATCTATTTCAAGGCTCCGGTGGAGATCAATGGCGTGATCCGCATGGCCAATGTGGAATACTTCCTTGCGGACCCGCGTCTGCTTGAGCAGGGGGCTCCCAATGATGGCAAGATTCCTGCGGATGAAGAACTCACATACGAAGACAGTCGTCGACTGGTCCTTCTCAAAGCTGTTCGCTACATGGATATCGAAGACGTAAATTCAAATACGGTTGTGATTCGCAAGGTCATCAACGAGCTCTGCTCCAACGTGACCGACTTCAAGGTCGAATATTTCTACGATAATCGATTCGACAAGTCCCCCGGTGGCTACATGAGCCCTTCTGTCGAGCAGACTCGGGAGTTGGTGGATACGGAGTTTGACATTCGCCAACAGCGAGGAACTCTCGCTCGTCCATTCCTCTATGGAGGTTTTACTTCCAGGCTGAGGACTACTGCAAGAGCGGGTGTGCGAGAGCTGGAGACCGGATCTTTCAAGCCGGTGCTGTTCAACTATGTACGCAGCAAACTGAAGTTTTCCCAGTTGAAGCCGGGTGACAAGATGTACATCTGGGCTGACGGGGCCACCCAGTTCCCCTCAGGAGAGTATTCCCTGCTTTACAACAGCATGGGACGTTTGATGTTCAATGAACCCATCCAGTCGAGTACCTGGTCTCAGGATCCGGGTGGATTGAGATTCCGTGCACCATACGTTCCGCCTTCATTCCGTATCTCTGTGCGGGTGCTGAATGAGAAGGGTGAGGAACCGCGAACTCTGACGACGGTGATCAAGACCGACAATTAAGAATCAGGGCAGGATATACGAGCCGCCATTGATGGCCCCCCGGGTCATCAATGGCGGCTCTTTTTTTATTCGGTTCGTTCGGTGTTCAAGGCGAGGAGGAACTCGACATTTGAGGGGGTCTGCTTCAGTTTGGCCTTGAGCATTTCCATTGCTTCCACCGGATTCATATCGTTGAGAACTTTGCGCAAAATCCACAAGCGCTTGATCTCTTCCGGGCTCATCAGCAGCTCTTCTTTACGGGTACCAGAGCGATTGATGTCGATGGCAGGCCATACGCGCTTGTCGGCGAGTCTGCGATCCAGATGGAGCTCCATGTTACCGGTACCTTTGAACTCTTCGAAGATCACCTCGTCCATCCTGGATCCGGTATCGATCAGTGCGGTGGCAAGAATCGTCAAACTGCCACCCTCTTCGATGTTCCGTGCAGCACCGAAGAATCTCTTCGGTCTTTGCAACGCACCTGCGTCGACACCCCCGGAGAGGATTCTGCCTGAGTGGGGGGCCTCATTGTTGTAGGCCCTGCCCAGGCGAGTAATTGAATCGAGGAGAATCACCACGTCCCTGCCATATTCGACGAGTCGACGCGCCTTTTCGATGACCATCTCTGCAACCTGCACATGGCGGGAGGCGGGTTCATCGAAGGTCGAAGAGATCACTTCACCACGGACGTTGCGTTCCATGTCAGTGACTTCCTCGGGACGCTCGTCGATCAGAAGGACCATCAGGTCCACTTCCGGGTGGTTGGTGGCGATGGCGTTAGCGATCAACTGCAGGATGATGGTTTTACCGGTTCGGGGGGGTGCAACGATCAGGCCACGCTGCCCCTTACCGATGGGAGTGATCAGATCGATGGTTCGCGTCTCGTTGACATCCTGCTCTGTTTCCATACGCAAGCGCTCATCGGGGTAAAGCGGAGTCAGGTCGTCAAAGACTGCTTTTTCGTGAACCTTGTCCGGATTCTCGTAGTTGATGGAGTCGACTTGGAGAAGAGCGAAGTATCTCTCTCCGTCTTTTGGGGGGCGAACCTTGCCCTGAACCACCGTTCCCGTGGTCAATCCGAATCGACGGATCTGTGACGGAGAGACGTAGATATCGTCGGCACAGGGGTAGTATGAGTAACGTGGAGAGCGCAGGAATCCAAACCCATCCGGAAGGACTTCCAAGACACCCTCGCCGTACATGAAACCCGAGTCTTTGGCCCGTTCCTTGAGGATCTCAAAGATCAAATCCTGTTTCTTGAGTCCGGTGATTTCCTCCATGCCTTCATTGCGTGCCATCGTCTGCAATTCGGCGATGGTCATTTTATGCATTTCGGAAAGGTGGAGTTCCGGGGCCTGACCCGAACTGGGAACAGGGATCTCGCTCTCATCGAGCTCTTCCACATCCTGGGGCAGTCCCTCATAGACCTCAGCCGGGGGGGCCTGCCTCTGCCCGGTTTTTCGGGTGGCTTTTTTACGGGTGGTTTTCTTTGCGACCTTCTTGGTGGCCTTCTTCGCGGTTTTTTTAGAGGTTTTCTTTTTTCCGCGGGAAGGTGTGTCTGATCCCTGTGATTCGGTCATCTTGTCCTCAGTGTTTGCAGATCCCCAGAGGGACTTGGTCGGTTACTGGAATGAACTCACTTCAACTCACTGATCCACTGTTGGATCAGTTCCTGGCATCGGATTTGCAACTCCTCGGGAGTCGTCTCATTACTGTTCTCAATCGAGTGGGTCGCTCCGGCTCTTTTGTCATTGATGGGGAGCTGGGCGTCTTCTCTGCGGGCACGTTCACCGGCGGCCCAACCCCGGTGCTCTGTCACTCTGGATTCCCGGTCTTCTTCGGGGGCCTCCACGAAGAGAATCCTGTCCACCTTGTTCCTGTAGGGAGAAGTTTCGAGGAGGGGAATGTCGAGAAGGATCCAGATCCGGCCGTCCGGAAAAGGACTATTGCTATCGAACCCCATTCCCGCCAGTTTTTCAAGTGCAACATCGATCCGGTTCCGAACTGCGGGGTGGACGACCGATTCGAGGAATTGGAGTGATTCCGGGTCGGTAAAGACGATTTTGGACAGGGCCTCACGATCGATTTCCCCAGTAGAGGACACGATTTCTGGTCCGAAGCGCTGTGCCAACCGGTCGATCACGGATTTTTCCTGAAGGACAGATCGGGCTTCCTCATCCGCGTCCATGCGGTGAGCCCCCAGATCTTCCAGAACCCGGGCAACGGTGCTTTTTCCCGATCCGATCCCCCCGGTCATGGCGACGACAAAGGGTGGAAGCTGTCCGGTCCTTTCGGTGGAATCACTTGGAGGCATCAAACCAGTCCTCCCCGACGTTGACTTCCACCTCTAGCGGGACACTGAGGTCCATGACTCCGATCATCGCCTCCCGGAGCCAGCGCTGGCAATCTTCCGCCTGTTCCAGGGGAACATCGAGCAGCAGTTCGTCATGGATTTGCAGCAGCAGGTAGGCGTCTCGGTCGCCGAGTCGACATTGACGGTCCACCTCAATCATCGCCAACTTGATCATATCTGCCGCTGAACCCTGAACGACACTGTTGATGGCGAATCGCTCACCCTGCGCTTTTTCGCGGGCCACTCTGGATCGAATCTCCGGAACAGGCCGGCGCCGGCCATGCAGCGTCCTGACTTCACCGGTTTCTGCAGCCTTGCGCTTGGTTTCTTCCATCCAGTCCTGAACGGCGGGAAATTGATGAAAGTAATCTGCGATGAACTGCTTGGCTTCTGCGACGGGAATGCCGAGATCCCTGGACAATCCAAAAGCACCCATTCCGTACATGAGGCCAAAGTTGACCGCTTTTGCTGCAGCTCTTTCATCCTTGGTAACATCACTGTGATGCTTGTCATGGATCTTTGCAGCAACGGAGGCATGAATATCAACGCCATCGTGAATCGCCTGAAGCAGCCCTTCATCCGCAGTCAAGTGGGCGAGCAAACGCAATTCCACCTGTGAATAATCCGCACTGACAAAGATGCGGTCCGAGCCATTGGGGACAAAGCACTGGCGAATCTTGCGTCCCTCTTCGGAGCGGATCGGAATGTTTTGCAGATTGGGCTTCATCGAAGCGAGACGGCCGGTGGCGGTGATCGTCTGTCGAAAGTCGGTGTGAATTCGGCCTGTGGTGGGATGAACATGCTGGGGCAAAGCCTGAATGTAGGTCGACAGCAGCTTTGCCAGACTCCTGTGGCGCAGGATCGTCGCAGGCAATGGTTGATCCGGATGGCGGGCCGCCAGTTCCTCGAGGGTTTCCGCTTTGACACTGACCCCGGTCTTGGTTTTTGGAAGGCCGTCTGTGGGCAGTTTCAGGTCTTCGAAGAGCACCTTCTGCAGTTGTTTGGGGCTGGCGATATTAAATGGACCACCGGCAGACTCATGGATCTCCGTTTCCAGTTGATCCAATTCTTTCTGAAGTATGGATTCCTGCTCGGACAGTCGTTTTTCATCGAGAGTGATGCCCTGTCGTTCCATGGAGGTCAACACCTCCACCAGCGGCAGTTCGATCTGGCGGTAGACATCGTCCAGATTCCACTTTTGGATGTCAGCCTGCAGATCATCGTAGAGACGCAATGTGAAGTCCGCATCCTCGGCAGCGTATTCAGTGATCTTTTCCGGCTCGATTTGATCCATCGAGATTTCATCGTCTCCTGAGCCGATGAGGGTCTTGATCGAAATCATCGTGTGTCCGAGGCGCTCTCCCACCAAATCGTCGAGACCGTATCGCCCCCGAAGTGAGTTGATCAGATACGCGGCGATCATCGGGTCGCCACTGACGCCCTGGATCACCACACCCTCGTTGCGCATGACCTGCGCATCGAACTTCATGTTTTGACCGATCTTGCCGATGGCCGGATCTTCGAGGATCGGCTTGAGGCGTCCGATCACTTCCTCCCGTGGCATGGGAGGATTGCCATCCGGAGCCCGGAAGGGGATGTACCAGGCTTCCCCATGCTCCACAGCGATGCTGCAGCCGACGGCAAATCCACCGATGGAATCGAGAGAATTGGTTTCCGTATCGAAGGCGAAACGACCCGCTTTGCGACAAGCTTCGATCACCGCTTCCAAATCCTCGAGATCACTGACATAGGAATAAGTGACCTTCTCTGCGACGGCGGTGGTGGCGGCGGGTTTTTCTTCGGGAGCAGTGGAAGATGAGGATTCCGGAGCCCCTGAGAAGAGATCCATCTCGATCGGCTCTTCCGGCTCGAGCATTTTCAGGAAGCGGCGAAATCCCAGTTCCATAAAGAGCTCCCGGAGGGCGGCATGATCCGGTTCGACCCGTTGAAGATCCTCAGGAGTTTCTTTCAGAGGGGTTTCGAGAGACAGGGTGACCAACTCCCTGGAGAGCCTCAGCAGGTCGGGTTCCTTGCGAACCTTTTTCAGTGCGCTGGCGGGGATGGCTTCGGGTACTGGGTCGTTTAGCAGAACTTCCGGATCGTCGACGACATCCAGAATTTTGACGGCAGTTTTTGGTCCGACTCCGGGGACACCGGGAATGTTGTCCGAGCTGTCTCCGATCAGTGACTGATAGGCGATCACCTGATCGGGGCGAATCCCCTTCTTCGCCAGGAGCTCCTCCGGTCCGTACAGATCCCATTTTTTTTCATCGAGAAATTGGACCGACTTGGAGATGACCTGTTCGAGGTCCTTGTCACGGGTCAGCAGTCGAACTTCCATTCCATGCTGCTCCGCTTTCTGGGCCATCGTTGCCAGGCAGTCATCCGCTTCATGGCGATCGGATTGAAGGATTGGAACCCGGAATGCCTCGAGCATGCGATCGACATAGGGAAGTTGGCTGCGCAGTTCCTCCGGCATCGCATCGCGATTGGCCTTGTATTGATCGTAGCGTTCGTGCCGAAAGGTGGGGCCGTCACACTCCATGGCGACTGCCCAGTGACTGACATTGTGATCCTTGCACAATCGAAGAAGCAGGTCGGTCACGGCGTAAATCGCCTGGACCTGCATCCCCTCGTTGTTGGTCAGGGTGCGCATCCCGTAGTGTCCACGATAGATCTGGTAGCGGCCGTCGATCAAAAACAGGGTTTTGGACACATGGGGGCCTTTCGGATGGGGGGGCCAGAAGTGCCACCCGACAGAAGGGAAGTCTGCAGGGAAGTCTGTAGGGAAGTCTGTGGAGGTGATCGGATGGTCCCGATTTCCCATTCCACACACACAGAACCTAGCGTATCCCCGGATATCCGGCAATATGGGGCCTCAGGGCTTCTTGACGGGGTCCCCCTGTGGTCTTAGGATCACGGCTTCCGGATTGTTGACGTTGCGGAAGGGAAACCTGCTTTTTCAGGAATTCCCCAACGTGCCGTGGGTCTCCGGATTTTGACTGCGGATTGAAATGAACCGATGTCCTCGCATGTGGACTCGATGGGAAGATCGATGGGCTGATCGTTGGATCCTCGTCCCGTGATAGCGGTTTTGACCGTTGATCACAGGCTGAGACCGACGAAGTCCTGAAACTGACATCGTTCTGGTGCGATAGAGGTCGTCATAACCAACAAACAACTGTCCGGTTTCTGTGGGATTGACAGGAATCAGACCCAGATGTCAGAGATAGTGATCTGGCATCAAGTGAGGAGTCTCCATGGCCCGTAATCAGGGGGGAGCACAGCTCTCTTTTCTCATCGTCTCGTTGATTCTGAATCTGGGACTGGCCTTTGTCGTCTTCAGTATGAATGGCGAGTACCAGAACCTGCTCGATCAGAAGAAGAACGCAGATGACAAACTCGCCCGCCAAGAGGGTCAGGTCAAAGATCAGCAGGCGGAAATCATCGCCATGAGAGGTCTGATTCAGGGATCAGATGATCTGGCAGTGCCCGCCGAAGAGGTTCAGAGCCTCATCGACAAGGCCGGATCCGAGATTGCCACTGCCAAGGGATCTTCCAACCCTCGCAGTTATGAGTCTCTGACCGATCTTTACACCGACTCGATCGACACCATTCGCTTCCTCAACAATGAGCTCAACAGCCAGAGATCCCTCGCTGAGGCGAAGGATCAGGAGTACATGGAAGTGGTCTCCTCCAAGAGCAATCTTGGAACCCAGTTGAATGAGGAGATCGACAGCCTTCGTGGTCAGGTCAATGATTTCCAGGTTGAACTGGAAGGGGCCCGTTCCCGTGGGCGTGAGGAATCCCAGCGTCTTCTCGAGGAGAATGAGCAGCTGGTTCAGGATCATAGTGCAGTACTCTACAAGCTCCAGCGTGACCTCAGCATCACCGAGAACCTGCTTCAGCGTTCCAATGATCGCATCGAGGAACTCAAGCGTGAGATCGTGCGCGAGGAAACCTTTGCCATGGTCAAGCCTGACGGCGAGATCCTCAATGTCTCCGAGGAACTGGGCAAAGCCTGGATCAGTCTCGGTACCAAGAACAAGCTGCGTCGTGGTCTCGTGTTCGACGTGTTCGCCTACCAAAAGGGTGGCAAGCGCATCAGCAAGGGCCGAGTTGAGGTCCTGAAGGTCGAAGAAGATTTCTCTGAAGTGGCCGTTCTCGAGAATCTTGATCGCTTCAACCCGATCTCAGCCGGTGACCAGATCACCAGCCCATTCTTCGATCAGGACGATGTACCGCACTTTGTCTTCGCCGGAGAGGCTGCCACCAATGGCAAATACTCTGTCGAGGAAATGGTCCGCAAGATTGAACTCTTTGGCGGTGTGGTGAGTACTTCTGTCGCCCTCGACACCGATTTCGTGGTTGCAGTCAAGGGTTACGAAGAAACAGAAGAGTACGGACTGGCCCGTGACCTTGGAGTCACGATTCTTCGTGAACGCGAGTTGCTCGATTTCATCGACTTCTAGGTTCAGCGGGATCGAAGTCAAAAAAAGGGGTGATTGCGTATCGCAATCACCCCTTTTTCCATTTTTCACCTCCAGGTCAAATCATCGATGGAAACCGCAACAGGGGGGCTTGATCAATTGCTGATCCCGACTGTCCGTGGCACTATAACGCCATTGAAGACGGTTTCGTCAGAGGTCCATTCGGAGGAGCCACCTCGATGTCCAAGCAAAACGAATCCCATGAGGACTCTCTTGAAACGATGTCCTTTGGGGACCACCTCGAAGAGTTGCGAGCCCGATTGATTCGCTCGCTGCTGGTGGTCGTGGTTTTTGCAGGGATCGCTCTGGTCTATCAGAGTGAGTTGATGACCATCGTGACCGCTCCTCACCGCAAGGCCATGTTGCAGATCGATTCTTCCAGGGTTTCACAGACCCTCTCCACTGAGACCGCGGAGATCGGAAGCACCATCCGTGATCTGGACCTCCGGGCTGTACATCAGTGCCTGCAGCAGGCGATCGATCGCAGTGATTGGTGGCAACGCTGGGACCGATTCAAGGAAGATGCTCCTGAAGATGGACCCATCTCCGAATTGATCGTGCTCTTTGAGGAACGGGCAGAGGATCTGGACGGGACCCTGAAAACCGGTGATCCCCTTTTGCGTGTCCCTCAAAGTCTCGCCTACAGCGAATCCCTCCTCGTCCGGATCAGGGAATCGGACAAGGTTCCCTGGGGAGGCCAGGGGGCGCTGGAGGAAATGCAAAATGTCCTCCAGTCGACGTCGGATTACTGGCAGGTTGCACAGGCGAAAGTTCTCAGGGAACCCGGACTGGAAGCAGAGCCCGAAGCGAGTGAACGCAAGCCGATCTCTCCTGCCGAGTTGACCGCGACGGAAGAGAAGCTTCGAGAGTTGGCCCAAAAGATCGAAAAGGTCGAGGAGAGACTGGTCGATTGGGCCCGTTGGTATGAGAAAGGCAAACCCCTGGTTTTGCTGGCCTATACCGAGGCCTTTTTCGCCTATCTCAAGCTGGGGCTGTTTCTCGGATTGATCTGCGCCCTGCCGTGGATCTCCGCTGAAGTCTGGCAGTTCATTGCCGCCGGTCTTTATCCCGGTGAACGTCGTTCGGTCAGGCCCTTCCTGCCGGTGGCCTTTTTGCTGCTGGCTGCCGGAGTCAATTTCGCCTATTGGATTCTGGTCCCAGTCGGACTCTCCTTCCTTGGTGGTTATGGAGACCCCTCCCTGTTGGCAGCCAGTTTCACTCTCAAGGACTACATGGGACTGGTCTTCACTCTCGTTCTCGGCATGGGACTGATCTTCCAGCTTCCTCTGCTCATGGTCCTGCTGAGTCGAACCGGGCTTGTCGAAGTGTCTTTTTTCAGGGAATACCGCAAGGTCGCGATCATGACTGCCGTTGTCTTCGGTGCATTTCTGACACCTCCCGATGTGGTCACCCAAATGTTGATGGCTGGACCTCTGGTTTTGCTCTACGAGTTGGGGATTTACTCGAGCATCGTTTTCGGTAAACCCCTGCGCCAGGAAAACTCCCTCGATGACCCCGCCTGATGGAACTCCCGGCCTCTCTGTCGGAGTGATCGCTGTCGGGGACGAGATTCTCGAGGGGCGGATCCTCGATGCCCATTCACAGCACGTGTCAGAAGAGATGCGCAGGTGGGGAGCGTCTGTCCGCTGGCATTTCAGTCTCGGAGATTCACCCGGAGAACTGGTGGAGGCCCTCAAGCTTTTGCACCGACAAGTGGACTGGATTCTCGTGACTGGTGGTCTCGGGCCCACTGCCGATGACCGGACGCGCGAAGAGATCGCCGCTGCCCTCGATCTGGATCTGGTTGAGAATGGGGAGGCATGGCGGGAAATCCATCACCGGCTGAGCAGTCGCGGCTTTGAACCGACTGAAAACAATCGCAAGCAGGCCTTTTTCCCCAGAGGGGCGAGCATTCTTTCAAACCCCAATGGCAGTGCGCCTGGATTCGCAGTGAAGACTGCCGATGGCACCCGTATTTTTGCCTTGCCCGGCGTTCCTCATGAGTTCAGGGCCATGTTTGAAGAACATGTTGTGGGTGAGTTGAAGTCGTATGGAGGTCTTTCCAGATTACAGGGCGAGATTCTCGATTTTGTCGGGGTTCCTGAATCCAGGCTCGACGAGTGGGTCTCTTCCAGAGTTCCCTCCAGTCAGCTCTACCAAATCTGTGTGAGGGGTTGGGGGCAAATCGAGGTGCGCTTACCCGATGGTCTTTCTCTGGAAAGCGAAGCGGCAGACATGTTTGGCGCCCGCCTGATCGGTACCGGTGGTTTACCGGTGGAAGAACATCTCGTGGAGAGAGCGATGGAAGCCGGGCTCAGTCTGACTACTGCTGAATCGTGTACAGGGGGAATGATCAGCAGTCGACTGGTGAATGTCGCCGGATCCAGCAGGGTGTTTCCCTGCAGTTGGGTTTGTTATTCGAATTCCTCGAAGACTCGTGAGTTGGGAGTCGACCCTGCCCTGATTGAAGAGCATGGAGCTGTCAGTCAACCGGTCGTCGAACAGATGGCCCTCAGGGCCCGGGAGAAGTCCGGAGCTGATCTGGCAATTTCTGTCAGTGGAGTTGCCGGACCAGGAGGGGGGACGGAACTCAAACCGGTGGGAACTGTTTGGCTGGCACTGGCGACGGAAAATCAAATCCTGTCGCACTGTTATCAGCTTCACGGGGACCGGGAGAGGATCCGCTCTCTGACTGCGAATCTGGCGTTGCTGGGTTTGCTGGCAGCGGTTCGTGGTTTGGAGGTTCCCGGTTGGTCCGAAAAAAGGTCCTGACCGAGGACGGATCCCTGACCCGCTTTCATCCTCAATATCAAGAGCACTATCACTCCCTCAGTGGTGCCCGGAACGAAGCGATCCAGCGTTTTGTCGTTCCCTGCCGGATCATCGAACGGGCGCAGCTTGCAGGAGTGGTCCGCATTCTCGATGTCGGATTCGGTTTGGGTGTCAATGTTGCAGTAACTCTCGAAGAGATCCATCGGCAAGTTCCTGCTGCCCGATGTGAGTGGGTCAGTCTTGAAAAGGAATTGCTCCCGCTGGTCGATCTTCAGGAACACTGGGGGGAGGGCAAGGTTGCCAGAGAGCTTTGCGAATTGGTTTCGAAAGGGTCTCTCGATGAAGAGTTCTGGAATGGCCGAATTCTGGTCGGCGATGCGAGGGATTCCCTACGGAGTCTGAATGGCCCTTTTGATGCCATCTATCTCGATCCCTTTTCTCCGGCCAGGAACCCGGAGATGTGGTCTGTTGAGGTCATGCGTGCTCTTTGGGAGGTTTGTGCAGAGGGTGGTATACTTTCTACATACAGTTCCGCCGCGAAGGCAAGGCTGGCACTGATGGCCGCAGGCTGGGAGATCGGCCTCGGGCCGAGAGTCGGCAGGAAATCCTCCGGAACTGTGGCCAGTCGAGGAGCGGTGGATCCGCCTCTGATGGCCCTCGAAGAGAAGCAGCGACGTTCATTGGAGCGGCGCCTCAATGAAGAGACAGGAATCAACGGATGCGACCCTCCTTCACCTGCCGATGGTATCCACTTGCCCTGACGGTTTTTTGCGTCCTTTTGCTGGGCAGTGAGCGCCTCACTCATGCTGATACCGTTACCCTGACCAACGGTTCAAAAATTAACGGTACAGTGCTGAAGGAATCGGCGACTGAGGTGGTTCTGCAGGTAGGAACCCTCGGAGTTGTCCGATTGCAGAAAGACGCGATCTCCACAGTCGAAAAAAATCGTCGAACCGGTGTCGTCGAAAAAAAACCGGATTCTGACAAGCCCCGGAAAAAGGTTGTGAATCACAAGGGAGAAGTGAAGCCCGGGAAAAAATCGGCTTTGACTTCAAAGACCGGGGCACAAGTCTCCCAAAGCTTGAAAATTCATCTCGACGAACCTTTGGTTGCCTTCACCGGAAAGCAAAAACTCGAAGTGGAACAATGGGTTGAGGACCTGCAGAGACAACGAGTGAACTACCGCAGTCGTGCGGAACGGAAATTAAAAGAGACCGGACCCCGGGTTGTTCCTCTGCTTCAATCCGTTGCTCAAAGTCAATTCGCTCTGTCAAGGATTTGTGCATTGAGAGTCCTGAATCAGTTTCCCCGTTATGAATCGATGTCCGCTGCTTTGGCGGGACTCGACTCCGACGATCCCTGGGTCAGAAAACTCTCTTCAGAGTTGGCTGCCAAAATCAGCGGAGACCGCCGTCCCTTCCCCTGGAAAGACGCTGGTGCCAGTGCTGTGAGGTCCAGAGCGAAATCAGTGTGGAGCCTCTGGTATCAACAGCAGGAGTCCCTCAGATTGAAAATCGAAGCGGAACTCAAGGTTTCCAATGAGTCTGGCAAGGACCGAAAAAATCCCCGCTGATCAGCGGGGTGGGCGATTTGAAAAACCTTTCATGCCGACTCTTGTCTTCCCCAAATCTCTTTGCTAAGTTCGCCCGTTGCCTGTCAGGGTGAGCCGAGTGGATTTGTGCTTTTTGCACGCGACTCAGTACGAGTGACTCACAAGTCCGAATACTGCACTCAAGGGGACAATCACTGGTGATTCTCCCTTTTCGATCTCCCCTGGTGGCCGGTTTTTCATGAGGAAATCACCTTCAGGGATGGTTGAGCATGAGACCGCACACCACCTTTCCCGGGGGGGAAAGGCCGGAGGTGCTGGTTTCCGGGTCTCTACGACGGATTTTGTCGAGAACCGAACTCCCTTTTCTGCAGGAGAACAGATCACAGTCGTGGTCCAGCAGTGGAAGAATTTTTTGCGGTGATGGTGACCAGATCGGTTACCTGGGTCGACCGTCGAAAAACCACTGTGAGGATGTCGACCTGCCCTTTCCCCATGTTCACCCGGTCCGGCATTTCCGTGAAGCTTGTTGGCAAGCTTTATGGGTGGAGTCGTGCTGATCGTACCGGTGTCTGAGCAGGGTGCTCTGGCCTCGCGATCCAGTATGACGATCTTCATTTTGGGGGCCGATTTCTTTGGAAGGTCGGGGGGGGCATGGATTCAGGGAACAGTCATCAGGAAATCTGGCAGACCATCCTGAACACCTGCTCGGGTCATCAGGGAAGCATCACCGCCCTGCGTTGGTTGGGGACTGTGAACCCGGTCGACCTCTCTCCTCAAAAGACTGTTCTCGAAGTGGATTCTCTTTTCACCCGCGATCTCCTGAAGAAGCACTGTGAAGATCTTTTGGCCACCGTCCTGAAAGATCAGGGCCTCGGTCGACTGGAATGGCGAGTCTCAGACGCTGGGCAGCATCTCTCACGCACAGGTCCTGTTGTTGAAGGTCGCAAGACTGCCGAGAACCGGTTCGTTTCTTCGTCCCCGGATTCTTCCGTTGCCGGAGAGACTTCACACATTCGCCATCTGGATGTGCCTCGGTCCGGAAATCTTCGGTCCGGAAATCTTCCAACGATCGGGAATGTATCCCAAAAAGCGTCTCCTCCGGGAAACATGCGGCAGGATCTGACTCTCGACCGATTTGTGGTCGGCAAGTCAAATCAGGTGGCCTATCAGGCGGTAAAAGCCGTTCTGAGAGATCCGGGTTCCAAATACAACCCGGTCTTTCTGCATGGGGGAAGTGGATTGGGGAAGACCCATTTGCTGCAGGCCATCACCCGGGAGTTTTTCATTCAGGGTGAGCGCAGTATCCGTTACGTCCAGTGCGAAAAATTCGTGCAGATGTTTGTTCGGGCCCTGCAAAACAAAACGATCAATCAATTCCGTTCCGATTTCCGCTCTCTCAAGGTCTTGGCCATCGATGATGTCCAGATGATTGCCGGCAAGAAGAATAGCCAGGAAGAACTGATTGAAACCATCGATGCCATTCAACAGGGAGGCGGACAGGTTCTGCTCGCCTGTGATCTTCCGCCTCGCCAGTGCGAGTTCCTTCAGCAACAGCTGAAGAGCCGGTTTCTTGCCGGTCTCGTCGCACGCATGGAGCCACCGGGTATGGAGACCCGTCTTTCTATCCTGGAACGGGAAGCGATCCGCCATGGAACTCAGGTTCCCCAGGAGGTTCTTCACTATATTGCCGACAGCATCCGCACCAGTGTCCGGGAACTGATCGGCGCGTTGACCCGACTCTTCGCTGAAGTCGATTTGCGGGGAAGTACCATCGATATCGCTTTGGCTCGTCGTTGCCTGGAGCCTCTGGTCAGGGAAGGTCAACGAATGTTGACCGTCGAACAGATCGTCGAGGCCGTGGCACGTCGTTGGTCCTTGCCTCCCGAAGAGATCTACTCCCGATCGAGAACACGTCAAACTGCTCTCGCCCGAAATGTGGCGACCTATCTTGCCAGAATACTGACGAACAGGTCACTGGCGGAGATTGGAGCCGAGCTGGGGAGCAGGACTCACGCCACTGCCAGCAACTCCTATCGGAAAATCCGTGATTGCATCGAGTCGGATGCAAACCTGAAAATGGAGATTGACCACCTGGACGCGGAATTGCGCGGCTAATTCGGTTTTCTTCAGGTCGGCGACAGGGAAAGGGAATCGATGGCTCAGATCCCACCGTCCACTCCTGCAGGAGGTAGCGACACGCGGCGATCAAAAGAGCCTCTTTCTGCTCTCCTGACCGAGTTGCGCGGAGTCGGGCCGGTCATGGCCAAAAAGTTGGCACGACTCGACCTCCAGACTGTGGGTGACCTTCTTCATCACATTCCCGTTCGCTACGAAGATCTGGAGTTGCGGGAAGACCTGCGCAGTATTCCGGATGGGGTTCGCAAAAGTCTTTTTGGAACAGTGACGGATGATCCGGCATGGATTCCGTCAGGTCAGGGGCGCTGGGAGACGACTCTGATTTGTGATGATCCTTCTGCGACTCCCGTCACCCTCCAATGGTTTATGCCAAGACGTTTTCAGCCCCCGGTTCGAGCGGGCTTCAGTGGATGGGTGACAGGGGCGATCCGAATTTTTCGCCGACCGACAATCGCTCACCCGACCGTTTCTGCAGCAGCAGACCGGGATCCGGCACCTCCCGGTCATGGAGGGATTGTTGCTGTCTATCGATCTACGGCAGGAGTGACCCAGGATTTCTTGAGGAAGCGGATCGATCAGGTCCTCGATCGGGATTTGCAGCTCGAAGAATCCTTGCCCGAGATCCTGACGGGGGGGCGTTCCATCGACCGATTGTATCGGGGCTTGCACCAACCGGAGAGTTCCGCCGCATTGGAGGTCTGTCATCAGCAGTTGGCTCGACTGGAGCTCTACTTCCATGCTGAAGGGCAGGCGCGAACCCGACGTCGGCGTCAGCAGGTCAAAATCGACCCTCTGCCTCTCAGCAAGAAAATCAGAGAGCGGATAGAGGCCCGCTTCCCCTTTGATTTCACCGGGGCTCAAAGTCGAGTGATCGGAGAGATTGATCAGGATCTGCAGGCGGGATTCCCGATGGCGAGACTGGTACAGGGGGATGTCGGAAGCGGAAAAACCGCAGTGGCGCTCTGGGCGATTCTTGCTGCTGTTGCCCACGGCAAGCAAGCCGCCCTCGTTGCACCGACGATGACACTTGCGGAGCAGCACCTGAGAACCCTCGAACAATTGCTCAGTGGATCCCGGCTGAAGATTTCGTTGGTGGTCTCCGGAACCTCCTCTGATGTGAAAGAGGAAATTTCCAGAGGAGAGGTCGATATTGTCGTGGGAACCCACGCCGTGATGTCGGACTCCGTCCAATTTCAGAGATTGGCTCTGGTCGTCGTCGATGAAGAGCAAAAGTTTGGAGTGGGCCAACGACAGAAACTCGCGGCCAAGGGAGCGTCGGTCCATCGCCTGCATCTTTCTGCCACTCCGATTCCAAGAAGTCTGGCGCTGGCATTAAGAGGGGAATTCGATCTCAGTCGGGTGGACGAGAAGCCCCCGGGACGTCAACCGGTCAAAACACGTCGGGTTCCTTCCGACCGATTTCCTGCAGCCATCGATTTTTTGTGTCGTGAAATTGATGACGGTCAGAGAGCGCTCTTTGTCGTGCCACGCATCGAAGATGGGGATGGAGACGATCCACAGGGGGTGGAGCAGGTGGCGAAGCGTCTCCGTGAGACACCTTTGGCTGTGCGGGGGATTACCCTGCTCCATGGTCGCCTCTCCCCAGAGGAGCGCAGTCGAAACATGGAGCGATTTCGTCAGGGAAAATCCTCCGTCCTCGTCGCCACGAGTATCGTGGAAGTAGGGCTCGATATCCCTGAGCTTTCCGTCCTCTGGATTGAGAATGCCGATCGTTTTGGATTGTCCCAATTGCACCAGTTGCGGGGGAGAGTCGGGCGCGGAGATCGGGCCTCATGGTGTTTTTTCACCGTATCCGGGGATCCTGAAGAGACAGAGGAGCGCCTGCAGGCCTTCATCGACGAGGATGACGGTTTCCGTATCGCTGAGCGGGATCTCGAACTCAGGGGCGGTGGAGAGGTCCACGGAGTTCGTCAGAGTGGCCAGGGAAGGTTTCTCCTGGCTCGCCCCCTCGCGGATCTGGACGCATTTCGGCGCCTCTCAGAGGTGGCGGGCCAGCGACTGGACCGGGGGGAGGATTCGAGGGAGCAACCGCTACTGAAACGCCTCAGTCCCTATCTGGGCCCAGACCGCCCTTCCCGTGAAAACACCGAAGGAACCCCGGATGGACCCCTTGCCGCACCGTGAGACCGGGCTACAATCCTTTTCTGAATCTCAAGGCCCAAAATGGGAACCGGGGAGTCGGGGGGGGTGGAGTTGCTCTTCAAGAGTGATTCAGGTCCAGATCCCGATCAGGATTCATGATTTGTAAATTTGGATGCGAATAGACTCCCGAATGTTTCGTCATCGAGACTGACCGTGGGGACTCACCAGTGAAAGCGGAATCCCATTGGGACTGCGATTGCGAGTGAACTCCGGGACCTGTGGGGACAGGTCGGGAATCGTTGCAGTGGTCGTCAGGCCGTTGTGGCGAAGAAGAAACCAGAGTGCGAAACACCAAAATGACCGCACTTGTGAAAGGAATGTGAGCCATGCAAAACACCACCGAACAGTCGGGACGTCTGAAGACCTTCTGGTTGCCTGTCCTTCTCGGATTCTCTGTGGGAGCAAATCTCATCCTGTGGATGGGTTCCAACAACGCACCCCAGGTCGCTCACGGTGAGACTGGATCAGCGAGCAACGGCTTCATCATGACTTCTTTCGTCATGCAGGGAAAAGGTCAGGCTGAAGGCCTCGCGATCTTTGACACCAACACTAAAAAACTTTGGACCGGCTATGAGACTGGAAACGGCTTCAGCGTCAACAGTGTCCGTGACCTGAACTACGATTTCGTACCGCAAGAGTACTCCCAGAAGGGCAAGCAGAAGCCCAGTGTCAAAGCCATGAAAGAAGCAGGCCGCAAGTAAGCGGATCCCCAGGAAAGGGTTCGATTCATGTCCGATCGATTGAACTTTGATCAGGCCGCGCAGCATCTGGGGGTTTCCGCAGAGGAACTCCAGGGGCTCGTGAGCAATCAGGAGATTCGCGCCGAGCACGATGGCGGTGAAGTTTACTTCAGCCAGCAGGATCTCGACGCCTACAAGGAAGGTCGCTCCACCGAGCCGACCGTGGTCCTCTCTGAGGATGGCGGTGGAATGCTCGAGGACGATGGTCTGGAATTGGAAGATTTCTCCACCGACGAGACGGTGCTCAACATCGAGGGTCTCCTCGAGGATGACGGAGGGTCCCTTCTGGAGGGCGAATCTGAGCTCGATCTGGGCGGCGTGGGAGATGAGACCGTCATCGACACCGATGACCTGTCCCTGGACTCCTTCGATTTCGAAGAGGAAGCCGGTGGTGACGCCGGTGGTGATGAAATGCTCTTTTCGGGCAACACCGAGATGCAAATGGTGCGCAAGAAGCCGGCAACTGCAATGACGGTCCTGATGGTCCTGACGCTGTTGTGCCTGTTGATTCCTGCTGCCCTTTTGTTGAATCTGATGAATCCTGGCGGAACCTTCCCTGACTGGGGAAATCATGGAGCCGTCAACTTCATGAATGGTCTCGTTGAAAGCATTGTCAACAGCCTTTGATAAGCCGACTTTTTGACAAACCGGGTCCCGGAGGAGCTACCTCCGGGACCCGGTTTTTTTGTGTCTGGAGACTTCCTTGTCGAGCCAACCTCCTATCGCTGGAGCAGGGGGATTCTAACGGAAGGGCCCTTTCTCTCGGGGGGTCCCCGTGGCAAACTGACGACTTCAGGGATAGTCGCGCCCTGAATATTGAATGGCTCGCAATGCCAGTCGTGACCGATCAGGGGAAGAAGCGATCTTTGTCGCCCGTCTCATCCTTTCAGCGGTGAGAGTTTCCTGCAGAAACCTTTTTCATGATGGGTTTTTCTGCTTTGGATATCTGGAGGCATCGACAGTGTGACGGGGAATCATCCTGCCGCTCTGCTGAGAAACCTTGCCGGTCATTTCCGGGTGCAGCCTGTGAAAGGAAGTTTTTGTGAACCACTTCAACCGTCTCGCCAACTCTGGGGAATCTGTTTCCGGGATACTCCGGTTTTTGAGCCTTTTCATCATTCCGGCTCTGCTGTGTTCCTGCGTCCCTTACGTCAAGTACGAGGATGCTGTGAGCAAGTTGCAGCGTGCCAATCGAGTCAACTCGGATATGGAAAAGCGTCTCAAGGATACCCAGATCGCAGGATTTGATGGGGCTGCCCAGTTGCAGAGAAGTTCTGCCCGGATTGAAGGTCTTGAGAGAGATCTGAATGCAGTGACCTCCGAGAGAGATTCCCTTTCGAGAGTGAATGAGGAACTCAAAAAGAGTCTGGCTGAGATTCCCAAAGTGGTGATCTCGACAGAACAGATCGCTCCCGGTATCAGTACCAATCCGGAAACTGGCGGCATCATGCTTCGTGATGACGTTCTCTTTGACAAGGGAAAGAGCACGCTCAAAAAACAGGGCAAGACGATTATCCAGGAGTTGGTGAAAAACATTCAGCGCGACTACCCGGATAATATCATCTACATCGATGGACATACCGACAACACCCCGATCAAGCGTTCAAAGAATGCGGATAACTGGGAGTTGGGTGCAAAGCGTGCTCATGCGGTCTTCAAGGAGTTTGTTGCTCTGGGATTCAGCAAGAATCAATTGAGACTTTCATCCTCCGGTTGGGCTCAACCGGTGCCAGGAGTCAACCCGGATACTGAAGCCGGAAGACGTCAGTGCCGTCGCGTGGAAATCCGTCTCGGGGATCCCACCGAGTGATCTCTTCGTCAGGAGATCATTCTCCGGAGTCGCGAGATCGAAACAAAATGCCTGTGGACGGGAGTTCCTCCGAAGGGGAGCTCCCGTTTTCTATTCGGCGGGCAGAGATTCTCGCGGACCTGAAGATGAGGGGATTTCGCTTTGATCCCCGCAAAGGTCAGAATTTCCTCTTCGACGGAAATCTGTTGCGGGCACTGGTTCGCGACGCTGAGATCTCACCGGAATTGCCCATCCTTGAAATCGGTCCGGGAGCAGGGACCCTGACCCGGGCTCTGCTCGCTGCGGGTTCCCATGTGACCGCAGTGGAAATCGACCCGATTCTGGCCGGATACCTGCGGGAGACCTTTTCGGAGGACTCCCTGCATGTCGTTCAGACTGACGCTCTGGAGACGAAGAATCGGCTCTCTGAAGAGTTGATGGCGGCTCTCCCAGAGGGCGAGTTTCAAATGGTGGCTAACCTGCCCTATTCCATCGCCAGTCCTCTGGTTTGCTTGCTGGTGGAAGCGTGCCCACAGATGTCCGGGTTCTCGGTCCTGGTTCAACAGGAGGTGGCAGATCGCTGGGTCGCTGGGCCCGGTTCCCGGGAATATGGAACCAGCAGTGTCCTCCTTTCCCGATTGGGTCAGGGACGCATCACCCGCAAGGTTCCTCCCCATGCTTTTGTCCCAGCCCCAAGAGTCGATTCCGCCTTTATTCGCTGGCAGCGGATCAATCCTGCTCCTGATCAGCCCCGGGACTGGATGCGTCTTGTCAGGACCTGTTTTCAGGGTCGACGAAAGTCGCTGTCCCGATTGTTGGGGCAACAGGGTTTTTCTGACTGGGAGGCCAGCGGAATCGACGGAAGAACCCGCCCCGATCAAATTACCCCTGAGGAATGGGCCCTCCTGGCCCGAATCCTGCTGCCGGAAAACGGTTCCACCGGAAAAGATGAATGACTGGCGGGGCATGTATGGGCGGTGTAGATTCCACTCTCAGTCCGGCTCCCCCAGTATCGCCCCGGCACCGTGTGTCTTGAGGGCTCAGGCGGGATTCACCGCGCCACTGAATTTGCCGAAGACGGCTTCAATATCTTGATCGAATCTCCCGATTGCCCGGGAGGCCAAGTTAGTGGTGGGCCAGTCCATGATGGCCAATACCCTTCGGGCAGTCCACTCCTGATTCCTGCTGTTTGGGTGCTCACTCAAAATACGCTTCAGTGCGAATGGTCGAGACCATCGCAGCTGAGGTGTGATCCAGGTGAACCCATGCCGATGAAGTTTTTGAAAGGCCGACCTTGTCCATCCTGGAAAACGAAGACCGCGAACGAATCCGTGATGCCAATCCCATCGAGCAGGTGGTTGGTAAATACGTGGATCTGGTTCAAAAGGGTCGAGTTTTCAAGGGGCTTTGTCCCTTCCATGATGACAGTAATCCATCGATGGACGTCGACCCCGATCGCGGAACCTTCAAGTGCTGGGCATGTAATGAGGGTGGCGATGTCTTTGCCTTTATCCAGAAACGATACAACCTTGATTTTCTGGAAGCGATGGAGCATTTGGCTCAGGAGGCGGGGATCGAGTTTCGTCGACGCCCGGTAGACCCGGAGGTCGCGGCGCAAAGGGACAAGGATCTGGAGATGCTTGAGTGGGTGACCGAATGGTTCATCCGCCAACTGGAATCACCGAGTGGAAAAGATGCCCGTGAGAACCTCAAGAAACGGGGCTTTCGCCAGGACATGATTCGTAAATTCCGTATCGGCTTCGCTCCTCCCGGATTTGATTCCCTGACCAACACCCTCAAGAAAGCGAGAGACCCTGAGGCTGCGATGAAACAAGCCTGTGAATTGGGTCTGCTGAAGGAGGGCCGAGAGGGGACTTACTACGATGCTTTCCGGGATCGCATCATTTTCCCGATCATCCGCCCGGCCAAAGGTCAGGCACGTGAAACCGGTGAAGTGATCGCCTTCGGGGGGCGTCATCTCGGCTCGGGGGTGGAGAAACCGGGACTGACACCGGCGAAGTACATCAACTCGCCGGAGACCCGGGTCTACAGCAAGGGGAAGGTTCTCTACGGTTACCATCAGGGGCTCGACCAAATTCGCCGCGGCCGCAGTCTGGTTCTGTCAGAGGGTTACACCGATGTCATCATGGCTCACCAGTACGGATTCGGAAACACCGTAGCCGTGCTCGGAACCGCTTTGACCGAGGAGGGGGTCCAATTGATCTCCCGCAAGGTCGATCGGGTCGATCTGCTTTTTGACGGGGATGTGGCCGGAAAAAAGGCGGCTTCCAAATGTTGTGAATTGTTTTTGGGAACTGAAGTAGAGGTTCGAGTCGTCATCCTTGAGTCGGGAGTGGATCCGTGTGATCTGCTCTCTTCTGAAGGGGGGAAGGAAGCGTATGAGTCTTTCCTCGCCGCGGGGATCTCGTCATTGGAGTTTCTGATCAGGGATATTCTGGAACAACACGAGTTTGAGCCCGGAGTCAGTTCGATGAGAACCGTTTCGAGGGTCCGCAAGGAACTCTCCCGGCGTGTTCTCGAACCTCTCTCCGATATGGGCCAGATTCCCCTGGAAGAGGCGGTTCGCAGGATTTCGGTGGAAACCCGTTGGTCAGAAGCCTCGATTCATCAGGATTTTCTGGCGGATCGGGATCAACGGATTGCCCGCAGGCGACCTGAAGGCAGGGGATCTGCAGGCAGGGTCGGTCCGGGAAACTTCGATGGAGGCCCTGTACCGATGGTTGAGGATTCCTCCCCTGAGACCGAGGTCATCCTGGGAGATTACGGGCCCGGATCATCTTATGTGGGGGAACCAGGGGTGGAGAAGCCCGCTGACGCGTCTCCGGGGAGTCCTGAGGCTGCTCATGATCCTGAATATGAGCACATCATGATCAAAATGGTGCTCCGTGATGAGTCGTATTATCGACCCCTTTTCCGAATCCATCCTCCAGAGCGCTGGCGTGCGCCCCTCCATCGGGAGCTGGCTTTGCTGGTCCTTTCCCAGAGGGGGGTCCCCGATCCCGAGGAGGTGTCGAGTTCCGGTCTCAAGTCGTTAATTCTCGATATTCTTTCCTTTATTTCCGTGGAAGATGAGATGATCCCGGATCCGGATGAACGTAACCTCTTGGTACCGCAGTACATGGCAGAGATTCTAGTGACAGAGTTGGAGAGAAAACGCCACCAGCTCGTCCTTAAAGGCGAAGCCAGAGATCAGATCCAGAGCATCAATGATCAGATACAAACATTAACAAGCAGTAAATTTCTTTTTGATAATCCGTCGCAGGTCGACGAAATCATCAATAGGTTTGAATTAGAGTCCCTTGGGTCGACATCGACCCAAAAGAGCGAAGAGCAGGAGAGAACCATCCATGAGTGATTCGATGTTGATCGATGGGGGTGACCAAGACCACACCAGCCACTCCATGAGCTCCGAAGAAGACCAGTTCCAGGGCGACGATTCCGAAATCGGCGTCGCTGAATTGGACGAGGGCGAAGAGGAGGAGTTGGAGAGCGAGGAAGACGACCTGCCAACTCTCGGCACCGATACCCCCGAGCTCGAACTGGGGCCCATCGATGACGATGAAAATCGCATGCCCCTTGAAGAGATCCCTAAGATTGCTTCCGGTCGTCCCGCTTCACGGGATTTCAGCAAGCAAAAGCGCACCATGGAGGAAGGCCTTGAGCGCCTTCTGGAAATCGGAAAAGCCCAGGGGCATATCACCTTTGAGCAATTCAATCAGTGCTTCCCCGAAGAATGCAACACCCCCGAGCGTATCGATGCCGTTTACGATCTGCTTGAGGCTCACGATCTCGAAATCACGGACGATCCGGTCAAGATCGACGATATTCCGGATGAGCCCGATTTCACCGGCGAAAAGATCGACGATCCGGTGCGCATGTACCTCACACAAATGGGTGAAATCCCACTGTTGACCCGGGCAGAAGAACTACTTCTGGCGAAAACCATCGAAACCTGCCGAGACTATTATCGAACGGCGATCTATTCCTCGGGCTTCTGCCAGAGCCAAATGATCCGTTTGTGTCAGGAAGTTCTCTGCGGTGATCAGGCCATCGATAAGGTCATCAAACTGACGCCCTCATCCGGGGAGCCGAGCCGGGAAGACATGCTTCAGCGCATGGGGCAGAATCTGGCGACAATTGAACGCCTTTACCAATTGAATTTGGCGGACAAGAAAAAGTTGGATTCCAGCAAACTGACCGACCGCTACAAAGACAAGATTCGCGAGAAAGTTCATGAGCGGGCACACAAGATCGGCCTGTTACTCGGTGAATTGGTTTTCAAGCGAGATATTCTCGACAACCTTCGCGATACGATGCGAGGCCATTGGAGAAAGATTCGCAAATCCGTAAATCGTATTCAGGAGATCAAGAATCGTCGCGGCCGTCGCAAGACGGACAAGGAAACGATGGAGTTGGAAGAATCCAATATCGCCGAGATTGCGGTCATGGTCATGGAGATGACTGATCCCTTCGGCGAACGTGTGTTGAGAATGAATCGCCAGTTCAATCGATATGAGATCGCCAAGCGTAAACTGTCCGCAGGAAACCTTCGTCTGGTTGTCTCGATTGCCAAGCGGTACCGCAACCGCGGGCTTTCCTTCCTGGATCTGATTCAGGAAGGCAACACCGGTCTGATGAAGGCGGTGGAGAAATACGAATACCGCCGGGGATACAAGTTTTCGACCTATGCGACCTGGTGGATCCGTCAGGCGATCACCCGTTCGATCGCAGACCAGGCGCGAACCATTCGTATTCCGGTGCACATGATCGAAACGATGAGCAAGGTTCGGAATGCAACGAAGAAACTGATGCAGAAGCTGGGCTACGAGCCGAGCATGAAGGAGATCGCCACCGAGCTGGAGCTTCCGGAAGAGGAAGTCCGCAAGGTGCTGAAGATTTCCAAGCATCCGATCTCGCTGGATCGCCCGATCGGGGACAGTGATGACGGTTTCTTTGGCGACTTCATTGAGGATCAGAATGTAGAGTCACCGATTCATACGGCGACCCACGAAATGCTCAAGGATCGTCTCAAGGATGTTCTCAAGACCCTGACCTACCGTGAACGTGAAATCATCAAGCTTCGCTATGGTCTTGAAGATGGTTACACCTACACATTGGAAGAGGTCGGCAAGATCTTTAAAGTGACCCGAGAGCGTGTGCGTCAGATTGAAGCGAAAGCGGTGAAGAAACTTCAGCACCCGATTCGCTCCAGGCACCTCGAAGGCTTCCTCGACGAGTGATCAAGAAATGAGTGAATAACAAGGCCCGTAGCCGTCTTTGGCTACGGGCCTTTTTTCTTGATTTGAAGATATGGAACCATGCGATTATGATGAATCGCAGGCGCTGGATTCTAAGTATCTGTGAGAGCGCTTCATTTACCTGCTTCGGGAAGCGAGATGGTTCGTTGGAAAAACTCGATCAACTACGTCAATACCAGGATCTCTTTGCGAAGACCGAACTCTTCCGTTCCGAGATAGAGAAAAGAAACCAGAAGGTCTCTGAATTCGAGGAGAAGGTGGCTCATATGTTGGCGGAGAGATCTCCCCATGAAGAGCGTATGGAGCAGGGGCGAGGTCTGGCTCGAAAATTTGAAGCGGATATCGCAGATTTGGAAAGCAAGATTTCAAAGACTCAGGATCAGCTTTCCAGTGCGACTCAAGCGACGGAATATTCAGGATTGCGCGGGCAGATTGAAAAGTACGAAACCGATAAATCTGCCCTGGAGGAAAACCTGTTGACCATCTTTTCAAAGATTGAAGAGATCGAAGGCGGATTGAGCGATCTTGATCAAAGGCTGGGTAATGCCAGAAACGAATATCAGGAACTCAAGGCCCGTGTGACGGAAGAAAACAGCGACTTCGAGAAGGAGATCGGACAAATGGAGGCTCCGCTTTTGGAAGCCCGTGAAACTGTCGATGAAGAGTTGCTGGAGATCTTCGATCGTTTACAGCCTTCTCTGGGATCAAAGATTCTGGTTTCTGCAGCCGGGGGAACTTGTGGTGGCTGTCACGTTTCATTGGCACCGCAACTGTTGGAGCGTATCCGT
>JAPOLY010000084.1 GCA_029976805.1 bacterium | reverse complement strand
GGTGATCCAGCAGGTATGTTTAGCAGTGAAATCGTGGTGGGGATTTCAAAGACGGCCAACCCCCAGGAGTGAGGACCCCTTGAACCAACTTTCCGAATTGCAGATGGATTTCATCGAGTTTCTGGTCTCTTGCGAGGTTCTCCGATTTGGTGACTTCACGACCAAGAGTGGTCGTAAAACTCCCTACTTCGTCAACACCGGCATGGTGAGAACCGGCTCGCAGCTGGAATGCTTCGCTTCCTTCTACGCCCAGTGCATCGCCACCCGTTTCAGTGACCAGTTCGACTTCATCTTCGGCCCCGCCTACAAGGGAATTCCTCTGGCAGCCGCCATCACCACGAGTCTTGCCCGTGAACACGGCATCGACTGCGGATACTGCTTCGACCGCAAGGAGATCAAGGACCATGGTGAGGGGGGATCACTGGTGGGCTATCAGCCCCAGGATGGTGACCGGGTGCTGATCGTTGAAGACGTGACTACCGCCGGCACCTCGATTCGGGAAACCGTCCCCAAACTGAAAGCGGCGGCAGACGTTCAACTGGCGGGCTTGATGATCTCCGTTGATCGCAGGGAACGGGGGACTGACGACCGTGCAGCCCTCGACCAGCTCTCCGAGGAATTCAACATGCCTTGCACGGCCATCGTTCAGGTCCAGCAGGTCTTGCACCATCTCCATAACAGGGAGATCAACGGCAAGGTGCATATCGATGATGAACTGCGGGCTCGCATGCTCGAGTACCTGGCGGAATACGGCCCCAAAGACCACGCGATTTGATCTTTGATCACAGAAATGTGATCAAAGACATAACTCTTGCCGACTTGATTGATTCAGTCTTCGTGCTCCACTGACCCACCTGCTGCAAATGAGCCTGGGCCGAACCACGCTACCACCATGCAACAGATCAGAACCGCAAGCGGGATTCCGAACTCACCCCAATTCAGGCTCATCACATCCGAACCATGGGCAACGAAGGTCGCTACGATAAAGGTGACGATCAACGGTGCACTGGCCAGCCTTGTTCCAAATCCAATCACATAAAAGATTGGGGCAAAGAACTCGGTCAACACGGCAGCGTATGCAGAAATCAGTGGAAAGGGAAATCCAAGAGACGCCACATATTTCGAGAAGCCCTCGATACCCTCGTGTCCACCACTGAGCTTTTTCCAACCCGCAGGAATCACGATGTAGGCCACAAAGAGTCTCATCAAAAGGAGCACCACGTTTCCCCAAACCGGGTAGACACCCCGTTCGCTGTCAGACTCGTTTTTGGATTCGTCATTCATGAATAGGCCCTCTCTCTTGATTACGCTGTTTCATCATGCAAGCACTTCAAAAAATATTCAAGTTTTCTATCTGTTGACTGCAATGGTGAAACTCATGAACCCTTCGGTGGCAGCGGAAAGAACACACTCACTTCCCGTTGATACTTCTCGTACTTTTCACCCCGGCTACGGAGTGCCTGTTTCTCCGTAATGGGGATACCGGTGAACTTGAAGAGGAACAGCAACATGGCAATCGGACCAAACAGCGTCAGATAACGCCATTCCCCATGCCAGCCGATGGCAACATATGCAAACCAGTGCAACCACTCGAAAAAGTAGTTCGGGTGTCTCGACCAGGCCCACAATCCCACTCGGCACACTTCTCCCCTGTTTTCGGGATTTTTGCGAAAGTTTTCCAATTGACGATCTGCAAGAGACTCCCCCAAAAGAGCGAGGACCCAAATCCCGATACCGATGAAATCAAGGGTCTGTAACCCTGCATCTGCCGGCGTGTAGGCGGCAACGAGTATGGGGCTGGCAAAGATGAGTGCGAAAATCGCCTGCATCTGGAAGAAGATCATGTAGAAACGGTCCGCCGCCTTTTGTCCCTTTTCTTTGCGGTAACTTTCGTAGCGACCATCCTCTTTCTCACGGGACAGCCGATTCCAAAGGTGGACCGTGAGACGTATCCCCCACAGACCCATCAATACACCAAGAATCAGACGACGTTCCTGAAGCCCACTTCCAACAACACAAAATCCGATGGCCAGAGCTGAGGTTCCCAGTGACCAGGCCACGTCGACAAACCCCGCCCGCCCTGTCTTCTTCTGCCACATCCAAAGAAGGTGCATGACGACCGCCAGAATCAGCCAGCCGAAAAGTACGGTCTCCCCGACTTCAGTCATCTTTCTCCTCCTTCAAAATCGAATCACTCATGAACATTTGTGTTTCCATGTATTGCCGGCCCATCGCCATTGCAGGGAAGAGGATCCCCCAGCCGACCCCGATTCCGATCGCGGTCATGATTTTGTCTTCTTGCAGAAACTGGAGTGCTCCCAGCGATTGCCCTCCGTAGTAAGCGAGGCCCCCACCCACCGACCCGAAGATGATGCAAACCACCCAGCGGCCCTTGGTCCAGGCCAGACACTGCCCATCAGCGAGGGTGCGCATCAACAGTGGCCACAGGAGCAGCATCCAAATGGGAGGATTCCACCCCAAGGGACTCTTCACCTCCGGTGAATAGGCGACCCATTGCATTTCCAGGAGCAGGGTTTCGAATCCCAACCCCAGCAAGAGCGCCAAACCGGCAAAGCCAATCTCCGGTCGCCCCCCCTGAATCAAACCGATCAGCAGAATCGCCATTACCGTCAGAGAACCCACCAAAGGCTCACTCTGGGCTGCCCCCAGAATCGCTCCCAGCCAACCGGCGTAATAAAGTAGGGCAGAGATCACGACGCTTTTTTTCAAAACTGTTCTCCTTGAAGGTCTGATTGCGTGGTCAGCCTTGATTATGCGGACCCGTGCCTCCAATTGATCAGACCCTGGACCGAATTGGGAGTCTCAGGGTCAAATAAATGCAAACCGATGTGGCCTGTATTCTGATCTTGCCCTGTCAGGACATCTTCGGGATGATCTGCTGATCTGATCTGTCTAACTGGAGTGAGGAAATTGAAATGTCCCTAGCCATCGACCTCGCTGAACGGGGAGTCTTTCCCGAGTCCGTGATCCGTTTCGGAGTTCATGGGCAAGTTCGGGAACGGTTGCAAGAGTCGGAAGAGCAAGCCGCCGGGAACCATGCCACTGTTTTGCAACGGTTCGTCGACACCCTTCGACAGTCCCCGATTGCAGAAGTTCCTGAACTGGCCAATGAACAACATTACGAAGTTCCCGCGAATTTCTTTGGTCACGTTCTGGGAAAGCATCGCAAATACTCCTCCTGCTATTACGAGAACCCCGGCGACACCCTCGATCAGGCGGAAGCGACGATGCTCCGTCTCACGTGCGAGCGAGCCCAGATCGAGGACGGGATGCGGATTCTTGAGCTCGGCTGCGGTTGGGGCTCTCTCTCACTCTGGATGGCGGAGCACTACCCCAATGCCACCATTCACTCCGTCAGTAACTCCGCTTCGCAAAAAGCGTGGATCGATGGACAGGCTGCAGAGAGAAATCTGGGAAACCTTCAGATTCAGACCTGTGACATGAATGACTTTGACCCGGAAGGCGAGTTTGATCGGGTCGTCTCAGTCGAAATGTTTGAACACATGAAGAATTGGGAGCTGTTGATCTCCAAGCTGAACGGAGTCATGGCGGAAGGGGCAAAACTGTTCCTTCACGTCTTCAGCCACCGAATCCACGCTTACCACTTTCTCAAGGAAAATGATGATGAGTGGATGGCAAAGCACTTCTTCTCCGGAGGAATGATGCCGAGCCACCAGATCTTTGATTGCCTGCAAACCCCACTCAGCCTGGATTCCTCGTGGTTTGTTAACGGCACTCACTACCAGAAAACATCGGATCACTGGCTGGAAAACATGCACAAGCGACGGTCAGAGATCATGCCGATTCTCGAGAGTACATATGGCCATCGTGAGGCAAAACGCTGGTTCCACCGCTGGAGAATCTTCTTCATCGCCTGCTCAGAACTGTTTGGTTACCAAAATGGCGAACAGTGGGGCGTCTCCCATTTCCTGTTAAAAAAGTAAAGCGATCATGAATCCGAAAACCAAAAACCGCAGTTTGGCTTACCACCTCAAAGCTGCATTTGACAATTCGACCTTTGAAGCCACCGGGGACAAGGATCCCAGGCATATTGACTGGTTGCGATCGAGTCCATTCTGGCTCAGTCATCTGGCCCTGATTTCCCTTTATTGGGTCGGGGTCAGTCCGGTCGCCATCGGGCTTTGTGTCCTGTTTTACTTTGTCAGAATGTTTGGCATCACAGGCTTCTACCACCGTTACTTCTCGCACCGCACTTTTCGTACTTCACGAGTCGTTCAATTTCTGGGTGCGGTTCTCGGAGCCAGTTCTGCCCAGCGGGGACCGATCTGGTGGGCCTCGCACCACCGGCACCATCATCGTCACAGCGACGAACCGGTTGATTCCCATTCACCCAAACAGGATGGATTCTGGTGGAGTCATGTTTTGTGGTTCCTTGCCGACAAGAATTTCCCGATCAAGGATGAATTGGTCAAGGATCTGAATCGCTACCCTGAACTCCGATTCCTCGATCGCTACGACTATGTGATCCCACTGCTCTATTGGGGCATGTGTTACCTGATCGGTGACTTACTGGCGACACACTCTCCTGAGCTGGGTACCAATGGCTGGCAGATGCTGGTCTGGGGAGGCTTCGTCTCAACAGTCCTGCTTTGGCACGGCACCTTCACGATCAACTCTCTGGCTCACAAATGGGGATCCACACGCTACAAAACCGGCGATGACAGTCGCAACAACTGGTTTCTTGCGATCTTGACCCTCGGTGAAGGCTGGCACAACAATCACCACCATTACCAACACACTGCACGTCAGGGGTTCTACTGGTGGGAGTTTGACATCACCTACTACATTCTCTGGCTCGGATCCTGTGTTGGATTGGTCAGCGGTCTCAAACAGATACCAGAGGGTGTTCGCGAGTCCTCCAGGGCCCCATGAAGATCGCCGTCGTTGGAACAGGAATCTCCGGACTTGTCTGCTCACGCATGCTCTGCCGTGAACACGACATTCATGTTTTCGAGGCGGGGAACTACATAGGTGGCCACACCCACACCATCCCTGTTGAAGAAGAGAGTGGCACCCGGCCCGTCGATACCGGCTTCATCGTCTTCAATGAGAAGACATACCCCAACCTGATCGAGATCTTCGACCGGTTGGGAGTAGAAAGCCGTGAATCGAACATGTCTTTCAGTGTGTTCAATTCCGAGTCGGACTTTGAATACAACGCCACAAATCTGGCTGGCCTCCTCGCCCAACCGACAAATCTGCTGCGATACCGCTTCTGGTCGATGATCAGTGGCATCTTGCGCTTCTACCGTTCAGCACAGGATCTGAAGAGCACCATCTCACAGGAGACACGACTCGGAGAATGGCTCGATGAACAGGGCTATTCGAAATCCTTCATCGACGATCATCTGATCCCGATGGCTGCAGCGGTGTGGTCAACTTCACTGACTGAGATCCGGGATTACCCGCTTCTGTCCCTGATTCGCTTCTTCGACAATCACGGCTTTTTGAAAATCTCGGGACGGCCGATCTGGAGAACGGTCAAAGGTGGATCCTGGTCATATATCGGACCGATGACCCACCCCTTCGCAGACAGGATTCATCTGAATACTCCTGTCGAGTCGATTCGCCGAAAAGACGGTAAGCCTCTCCTGAAAACTTCCGCAGGCGAGGAAACCGCCTTCGACAAAATCATTCTCGCCTGTCATGGAGATCAGGCGCTGCGCATGCTTTCCGATGCCACTGAGGCTGAAAGGGATGTTCTCAGCAATTTCAAATACTCCAATAATCCCACCACTCTTCACCATGACATTCGCCTACTTCCCAAACGCAAACGAGCATGGGCTGCATGGAACGTCAAAACCGGTTCCCGACAAAAGGACCTGCTCGTCAGTTACTGGATGAACAGCCTTCAGGGGTTTGACCAAGCTCCAAGGGATTACGTCGTCACCCTCAATGATCCCGGCCCCGATGCGGAGCTGGGGATCCAGCGGGAAAAAGTGATCGAGGAGATGGTTTATGAACACCCCCTCTTCGATAACCGGGCCATCGCTGCCCAGTCTCGACATGAGGAAATCGATGGCATTCATGGAGTGCACTTTTGTGGTGCCTACTGGGCCAACGGTTTTCATGAAGACGGTGTGGTGAGCGGCATGCGGGTTGCCCAAAAATTTGGCCGAGGGCTGGAGGAGTTCAGCGATGCCGGCTGATACAAAACTCCAAAGCGCCATCTACGTCGGCCATGTGGAGCATGACCGCTTCACGCCCAAGCGAAATCGCTTCCGCTACAAGATTCACCACCTGTACATCGACCTCGACGAGATTCCGGAACTGTTCCAGCTTCACCCCCTGTGGTCGCTGGAGAAGGGTAATGTCGTCAGCTTCCGCCGCTCCGATTACATTGGTGACAACTCCAGCGCCATGAAAGAAGTGGTTCTGGATCGCGTGGAAGAGGACCTGGGTTTCCGCCCGACCGGCCCAGTCAGACTGCTGACCCACCCGCGATACTTCGGATACGTCTTCAATCCCGTATCCTTCTATTACTGTTTTGACGATTCGGGAACCCGATTGCAGGCCGTGGTTTCAGAAATCACCAACACTCCCTGGCTGGAGCGTCACTCCTATGTGACCGACCAGAGACCCGAGCCTTCCGCTGACTCCCTGACCCATCAGAGGTTTGAAAAGTCCTTTCATGTCTCTCCCTTCTTCAAAATGGATCACACCTACGACTGGGGTTTTTCGGAACCTACCGATTCTCTTTCGGTGTGGATGCAGAATTTCAGCGAGGGTCGAAAAGTCTTCGAAGCGCGGCTCTCCGGAGAAAGACTGGAATGGAATCGCAAGAACATGACCCGGGTTCTTCTGCGCAATCCGTGTGTCACCCTGGCTGGCTGGCTGGGCATTCACTGGCAAGCGGCAAAATTAAGACTCAAGGGTATTCCCTACATTCCTCATCCTGATACGTTGAGCGATCAGGATAGTGATCAGGAAAAGGCTGAAATCAAATGAGCACACCGACGACCACCGACTCTTCCCCATCGAAGGGACCGAATCCTTCTTCCAAACCGGTCAGCGGCAGCATCGCCCGCAGCCTGGTGCTCAAATCCCTCGGGTCGATCAAGTCCGGACTTCTCCATGTTTGCGAAGGATCGAAAACGACGACTCTGGGAAAACCGTCTGAGGATGGCCTTGAGGCAACCATCGAGGTCTACGACGGTCGCTTCTATCGCAGCACCATGCTGCGTGGATCGGTGGGCTCTGCCGAAGCCTACGTCGCCGGCTGGTGGCAAACCGATGATCTGACTGCAGTGGTCCGGATTCTGGCAAGAAACCTCGACTCCGTTGACTCGATGGACAGTGGTCTCCAGTGGCTTTCCAAGCCGTTCCTCTGGGCTTACCACCTGCTGAACTGGAACTCCCTTGAGGGGGCCCGGAAGAACATTTCAGCCCACTACGACCTTTCCAACAATTTCTTTGAAATGATGCTCGATCCGACGATGGCCTACTCCTGTGGCATCTTCGAGAGCCCCTCCTCGACTCTGGAAGAAGCGAGTGTCGAGAAGATGGACCGCCTGTGCCGTAAACTCTACCTGAAGCCGGATGACCACCTCCTTGAGATCGGTACCGGTTGGGGCGGATTGGCTATCCACGCTGCCAAGAACTATGGCTGCAAAGTGACGACAACGACCATTTCCAAAGAGCAACACCGAATGGCACGCCAGCGTATCGACGAATGCGGACTGCAGGATCAGATCGACCTTCGGTTGGAAGACTACCGAAAACTCGATGGGCAATATGACAAGATCGTCAGCGTGGAGATGATCGAAGCCATCGGGAAAAATCAATTCCGGACCTTCTGGAATCGTTGTGGAAAACTTCTGCGACCAGGTGGACGCCTCGCCCTGCAAAGCATCACCATTCAGGATCACCGGTTTGAAACCGCTTCCCGTGAAGTCGACTTTATCAAGCGTTACATCTTCCCAGGAAGTTGCATCCCCTCTGTCTCGGCACTCCTTTCAGCCGCCGCAGAGAGTTCCGATTTGAGACTGGTCCATCTGGAAGAGATCGGCTCGCACTACGTGCGAACTCTTGCGGAGTGGCGACAGAATGTGCACGCACGAATCGATGAGGTCAAAGCCCTGGGGCTGGATGATGCCTTTGTGAGGTTGTGGGATTTCTATCTTTGCTATTGTGAAGGTGGATTTGCCGAGCGAACCATCGGCGATGCCCAGTTGATCATGGAAAGATCCGGCGCGACGACAGAGCCGTTGCTTCCCGCTCTGTAATTTCTCTCAGTAATTTCTTTCCGCATTTTTTCTGTGGCTTTCCACATCCCTTCCCCATCCCCCTGACGAAGGGTGAGCTGAACGAATTTCGTCCAAAATTCGCCTAAAACGTCCCTCAATTTTCCATATCTTTTTATTACCAGAAACGCTCACGAACCCCTAAAAAGCCGATTTAAGCCCTTCAGCGGCAACTATGGGCAAATTGTCCCTATTCCGGTTTCGGGGTTGAAATCGTTCAAAACGTTCACTATGCTTAAGGGCATGAATACTTACATCTCACCCACCATTCTCTCAAACGCTTTCGGCGTAAGCCCCTCGACCCTGAAGCGTTGGTCCGACAAGGGGATCCTCAAAAGTGACCGCACCCGCGGTGGCCACCGTCGATTCAGCATCTCGGAAGCGATCAAGATGTCCCGTGATCTGGGCATTCCCTTCCGCAATCCTGAGTCCATCGGCCTTCCGGAGCCCATCGAGCCTTCCGGGCTGATCGGAGGGCGCGAGCCCTTCGAGATCCTGCACCAGGCCCTCGAGGCGCAGGATTTGGCCGAATCCCAGCGGATCGTCCTCGGGCTGTTCCTCTCTGGAATGCCCATCGTCGAACTTCTGGAAGACGTGGTGACCCCGGTTATCGCTAGACTGGGAATGCAGTGGGTGAAATCTCCCATTGGGATTGCCAATGAGCATGCTGCGACGCAGATGCTTCTGGAAACCCTGGGAACACTGAAAAATTTGCTCCCGACAGCAGAAGGAAGAGTTCTCGCTGCAGGTGGTGCACCCTCCGGAGACCCCTATCGTATTCCGACGACCATGGTCTCCCTGATCGTTCAGGATCTGGGACACAAGTCCATCAATCTGGGCCCCGAACTTCCCCTCGAGGCGTTGGTTGAGTACTGTCGCAAAGAGAGACCGCGCATTGCGTGGTTGTCGACGACGTCCAGTGACCCGATCCCGATGTTGCAGCGGAAGATTCACGCAGTGGCAGAAGAGCTTCATTCCCTCGGGGTTCTTCTCGCCGTTGGTGGTCGCCAGACCGGCAAACTTTCACGCCGGCCTGTGCCGAACCTGATTGAGTTCCGCTCCCTGAAACAGTTCAGGGCATTCTGCGAGAGGTTGCTCTCTCCCAGCAACATCTAGAAACCCGAGTTCTCTTGTCCCAAGCACACCCCCACGAATCCGACCTCACCACTCTTCCTCGGAGTGGTGAGGCGATTCTTTTAACAGGCTCATCCGGTGTGGTGGGCAG
>JAPOLY010000091.1 GCA_029976805.1 bacterium | reverse complement strand
GGGAATATCTAAGATTGAAGCGGTTATATAACCGACAGTGCCACCAACACAGGCACACACAACACAACTCACAATAACAGACAGAATCGCCCAAATTGATTTAGTAATCGCTTTCCCCCATCCAAAGAACCAACCAGACAATACCCAACACAATAGGCAGTCCCACGACAGTGATGACACCAAACGTGATCAGTCCGTAGTGTTCTCATCCCTCGCGGCCAGTGCTGCTTCCAGAGCCTGGATACGATCGTGTTGTTCCTTCAAGGTGAATCCCATGAACAGGAAGCAAATCGGCAGGAAGCAGAGAAGCGTAGTGAGGCTGTTAGGATTGCTACCACCACCCACATCCAGGGGGCCCAGAGTCATCAGCGTCAAGAAAAAGCAAAACAAGAATCCCACGAATGGCGCAAACCTGCGACGCCTGTTGGTATCGACCATAACAAACTCCTATTCACAGGGGGCCTGCTGTGGCAATACCACAAAGTACTGCTCCCAAAGCCCCTTATACCACTAAATCCGAGATCAGCGGCAAGTGTGACCGGGAAAATGCACTGGAGAGACCTCCATTGTCCAGACAAGGAGGGAGACTTCTGTTGGCACGCGTGTGGCTTGCAAGCACTGCCCTACTGATAATCTGTGGTTGCGGTTTGATTCCGATCGCCACTTCAACTGGAAAAGAAGCCATCCGGGGTCGCGTGGTCGAATCAACGGACCACCCCTCAGCGAGTGAGACTTGCATATCGCCTGTTTCAGGGTGATGGCGGAAATAAAGCTGGGTACCTTGTCATTGCGATCGAGCCACAGGTCGCAGCGGAGGTTCGAGTCCTCTATCGCCCACCATTCAGAAACTCAACCCCCATTCGGCTATGCGGCTGCTGGGGGTTTTGCAATTCCTAATTCTTAAGATGGGACATCGCCAAAAACTTCAGAAAAACTTCAACTTTCGACGCGAGATGGATTTTTGAAGTTTGTGCAAAAGTGTCGGGGGTTCAGTTTTGGCGATCGAATACGGCAGGATTAAGCCCTCAGAAGTGCCGCCACTGTGGGTTGCGGTACAAATCCTACGAGCGGCGAGAGGATAAGAGGCTATGACATGCCAGCCTATTCTGTGGCACCTGCATCAATGAGAAGTTGTTTGATTTCAGGTGTCTTGGCGAACTTTAGCGGAGTCATACCAAATTTATTGCTTACGTTGACCTCCGCACCCTCCTGTATGAGCAACTCAACAATCTCAGGGTACGAGTACCGTGAGGCAATCATCACAGGGGTCCAGTTGTGGTTGCCCCTGTAATTGACGTCCGCACCTTCGCTGATCAATCTACGAACATTATCCAACCCACCACCATCGACCTCTTTCGCCAACGATCGAAACAGCTCATGAGAATTTGCTCTTGGATAACTTTTCTTCTTAGACACTCCGGTTGAGGAACTCGGGGCGGAAGTTAACCCTTCACACCCAGAGGCAACAATCATCGCAGTTGTCAGCACGGTAATAATGATCGCTTTCATGACCCGCTCCTCATCTATAGATAGCATAACAGCCCTATTCCGGTTTTTTGGGGTTTTTCTTTGGACTCTTCAGAGCATTTGCAGATCATATTCACCGTGGTAAATACTGTATTCTCGCGAATGCGGGAAGGAGACGGGATGAGAACCACTTTTCTTTTCATTCTTCTTTTATTGCTCGGCTGCGGAAGCCAGGAAGTCAGGAACCGATCTCATGAGATCGGCCTCGAGGATTTCAATCAACTGTACGATCGCTTCCGCGCGATCACCGGACTCCCCAAACGATCCAAAAGTGGCACGACAAACAAGGTCGTGATCAACGGGATTCTCTATGTGGAAGACAATGATCTGGATCCCAAAGGACCGGTGCTCAAACCGGATGCTTCCTACTATCAACTGAAGGCCATGGTTGACTGGATGGAAAAAGAGAGAGACAACTACGACAGCATCGAAGAGTTGATCGATCGGGCTGGAAAACGCCATCTCTTTGTGGAAGGGTGGATCAACTAGTCAGTCAAGGGGTCGAACTTCTTCCTTCTGACGAAGGAATACGTTGGTCCTTCTCGGACCCGATTCGTCCTGTACTGCTGCAACACTTCATGCTGAAAGGGATTCTGCATGCTCAGGTTCTTCTACTGGATCGGCTTGATCAGCTTTCCATTTCTCCTGGCGATCCCCTTTGTTCTCGGAATCGTTGAGATCCTGTTGTGGTCGGATGTTCTGGAGCGGCGCGATCTTGACTTTGATTTCTTTCTTTTCAGCATCCCATTGATGTTTATCGTCGGCTGTATCTGCTCTGTCACGATTCATCGCACTTTGAGCAAAAACAGGATTGACTGACGGGTATTTCACCGAACCTTGCTCAAGCCTGTATTGTTATTCTCCGTTGACTAATCTGGATCGGTTCGTCACAATTACACCCACTCACATTCACTGAATGAGAATGTGATGGAAGGGTCGGGTTATGGAGGGCTTGGTAGTCATCTGCCTACTCGTACTGATCGCTGTCCCGGTGATCATTCTGGTGCAAATTGCGGAAATCAAAAAACTCTTTAAAGAGTGGATCGATTACCAGAAGAGGCAATCCAGAAAACTGGAACAGCGGTGGAGTTCCCCCCCACCCACAGAAACTCAATCCACAGATCCCCAACCCATCTTTCCCGATACTTTCCTGAAGGAAACTCTCACCTCCCTCAACACTGAGACCTCCACTGACCCGACCTCCACTTCTCCTGAAAACGTCTCCGAGCTCCCCGAGATAGAGACAGAAGAGACAGACACAGAGGCGGCTGCGAAAACTGAGGCCCCCGATAAGTCGGTAGAATGGATCGAACTGGACGATGAGGAATCGGTGGAAATACCATCACCCTCTGAAGAGTCTGCCGATGCTGCAGAGCCTGTCGTATCTGGAGAATCGGAGAAACTCCAGAATGCGGGTTCCAAAGATTCCAGATTGAAGCCTCTTCGCGCCAGAAAATCCGAAAACACGCCCTCCGCTTTTGAGGTGGCCACACGGGAAACCCTTCAGAAGATCAAGAACTGGATTCTGGTCGGTGAGGAAAACGCTCCTGACAAGGGCTCCATGGAAAATGCCCTGGCCAGTCAGTGGTTGATGCGGATTGGTATCCTGCTGCTCTTCGCAGGTGCGGCCTACCTGATGAAATACTCCATCGACAATGACCTCATCACTCCTGTACAGCGAGTCTATGCCGGGTTGTTCAGTGGGCTGGCATTGGTCATCGCCTCCCACAAAATCAAGGAGGGCCCTTTCACCCTTCTGCGATACGGACTGATGGGAGTGGGAGTCGGTATCCTCTACATCGCCAGCCTCGCTGCCACTGCACTCTACCAATTGATCCCGGATATCCTCGGTTATGTCGCCATCGGTGCGGTAAGCACACTGGCAGGATTCCTCTCCTATCGCCATCAATCGTTGTTCTTGGCACTCGTGGGAATATTGGGGGCCTACACCACCCCCCTCGTGATCGGCATACAGGGAGGCAGTGAGACCAGTAGCCAATACTACGCCTACCTGTTCTTCATCTCTGCGGGTGCACTTTTTGTGTGCTCCAGAAGAGACTGGCCACTGTTGATCCTGACCTCTTTTCTTCTCCACTGGTCCCAGGTCATCGTTCTGTTGACGAAGGTTCAGGATGCGCAATGGACACAGGCTCTCTCCTTCACCATTGCATACTGCATCGGATATTCGACGATCACCTTTGCCCGACACTTGCGATTGGGGACGACCACGACCTTCATCGATATGCTGATTCTGGTCCTGAATGCCGTGGCGTTCACCATCAGCGTCTCGTATCTGGTCCCCCTGCGTCACGACCCCTTCTACATCTCCCTCGCCACTGGCGGAGCTTCCGTCTACTACGCCATGCATGCCTGGTTCTGTTGGAAAACCCGGCGACTCGACTATCCGATTTTCCAGCTTTTCTGCCTCTTGAGTGGTCTGTTTGCACTGATCACCATTCCCAAGCTGATCTCCACGGCATGGATCACTTCTACCTGGACCCTGGCAGGGCTCGCATTGTTAATCCTGGCTTCAAAGAACCGTAACGCCCTTCTGGGAAGAGTGGGCTTCTCGCTCCTGCTTCTCGGAGTCATACGCTTCTTCCTGATCGATCTTGCAGATTGGTACTCCGCGGTTTATTGGCGGATCGAGTACGCATCAGGATCGGAGTACTTCAAAAGCTTTGCCGAGAGGGGTATTGGATTGGCATTGCCGATCGGTAGCATGATTTATTCCGCTCTGCTCTTCCTGCGCCAAAGCCCGATACCCGAATTTGGGGATGAGGACTCCCCCCAGCATCTGGGCACGGGCTTCTTTTCCATTCTCCGGATTCTGGCACTCTCAGTGTTCGGTGGAATTCTGCTGATGCAGACCTTATTCCACCTGCCCTTGATCTCGAATGACTTGGTGAGCTGGATCTTGGGAATCTCATTCTTCTTGCTTCTTGCGCACATCGGCAACTGGATCTTCTTCGGTGGAAATTCGGAAAGTTTCAGACGATTCTTTGACTACACCAGTGCAGGGCTGGGAACCTGGATCCTGATCTGGTTTACGATGGACACCGCCATCGACTCCAAAAACTGGATCAGGTCTTTGACCTTTTTGTCGCTTCCCATCGGCATGGTCTTCGCCATTCCACTGTTGAGTCCCGCAACGATCAGGCCGTTTGTCTTCCTGGGGGTCACTTCCTTCATCGCCATTTATTGGTCGACCACGGAGGAAGCCTACCACTGGCTGGAGTTTGTCTATCCGGGGATGAAAGACGGCGGCAAGACCATCGTCATGATTCTGAATGCCATCGGATTGTTGATTTTGGGATTGAAAAACCAGAAATCGATCCTTCGGAAAGCCGGATTGCTCCTGATCGGGATTTCGATTCTGAAGATGTACTTCCACGATCTGGAATCCCTGAAAAATATTTACCGGGTCCTGTCACTCGTGGGAATCGGCCTGCTTTTGATGGCCGGATCCACCCTGTACCTGAAAGCCCAGTCCAACATGGCGGCAAGTCGTAGCACGGATGAAAAGACTGAAGATTGACGCGACCCATAAGGCATCGCGTTACTTTTCCGATTCATCCCGTCCAAATGAAGTGGTGATCGCGGTAATCAGAATGAACCAGATGATTGCGGCCACAAATGGGAAGGGGATGTAGTCGAGCTCCCACAGAAGGCTACGTCTCTTTTCAGGACTGAGCAGGAAGTGTTTGAAATACAGCCAGGAAGACCAACCGAGTCCTGCTGAGATCAACAGACGCAACAGCCATGCCAGAGCCGTATTCATTGGGAGCCCGCGTCCCTGTCAGGATTTTGCCGGCGATAGAGGTCCTCAACGATGTCCGCATGACGCTGGTGAAGAGTCTCCAGCATCGACTCATATTTCTCTTCCGTCTCCCTGAGCTGTTCTTTCAGACGGGGATAGTCCCGATATCTGTGCAACACCGCTCGGGGCCAGGCCAGTAACCTCAGTAGCAAACCCGATGGACTCATCAGCGTCCCCTCCCGTAGCGCCGCCGCATTGAATATGGCGCTAAGCAGCTGGAGCAACGCCTGCTCTCCAGATGATTTGTTATCGTACCCCCTGGGGATGGTATTCAGGCCTTCTCTTTGGACGATCTTTCAGGTTTCAGAAGATCCCCGTTGAGTCCGCACTATGATTTTCGAAAACTGCCCCATAAGGATAAAGAATGCTCCAAAGCGACTGGCAAGACGAATATCTCTGGGATCTGGATTCCGCCCGCAGTTATTGCGAAAGTGGAAATCCGATTAATTCCCGGAATGCTGACGGCATGACCCCGCTGATGCTGGCCGCCGGAAGTGGGGCAGATCGGGAGATCCTCCAAGTACTCGTCAACCATGGTGCTGATCTTCGCAGTCGAGACGACGAAGGCTGGACCCCCTTGATGCTGGCTTCAGTCCTCACCCCCTCACTGGATAACATTCGCTATCTGATCGAGCAGGGATCGGAACTGGAAGCCCGCGATTATCAGGGGTGGACCATCTTCATAAGAACAGTCCGCGACAACCCGGCGGTGGAAGTCACCCGATTGCTCATCGAGTATGGAGCTCGCTTGGACCTGTGCGCCCGAGACGGCCTCAGTCCGATGATGATTGCAGCGGCGCAAAATCCGAATCCCCAGATCACCCAACTCCTTTTCGAGGAGGGTGGAGATCCTTACTCCCCCAAAAGGGATGGCTGGACCGTGCTGATGCTTGCGGCGGGCTACAATTCGAACCCGCAAGTGCTCGATACGGTTCTCGATATGGGTGTCGATGTCCACGCCAGAGATCATGAAGGCCGTCGAGCCATGGACTTTGCCCGTCTCAACCGGTCGATTCACTCGAGCCCGGCATACACCCGGCTGCAGCAACTCTCTTCACTTCATTAAAAACCAGCCTCATGCCTCTTTGCGTATCGGCAAGATCTTGCCGTAGGTCAGGCAGCGCCACAGCCATTCCAGAGGGCCGAAACTGAAGCGGGAGAGCCACAGGGGTGCCAACGTCAACATGACGGCCCAGACCCCCAGAACCACCCCGGCTTGACCCAATCGTGATGTTTCACCAAACCAGCCAAGACCGGTTCCACGAAACACGAGAATGGCCAGAAGTGTCTGCAGAATGTAGAGAGTGAAGGCCATGCGACCACATGCCATGAGGCGGTTCTTCAACCCCGCCAAAATGGGACTGCCAAACCACAACAGAATCGCCCCGATGTAGGCCAGTGCGAGTGCGAGGCTACCCCAGTAATTCCATTGGGCTAACAGGAAGAAACTGGTTTCCACAGGGCCAAAACCGATCTGTTCATTCTCCCACACCCCCCAGGCCACCATCGCCAAACCGATGAGTCCGCCAAGAATAAACAGGTTTTTGGCAGTCTGTTTCGCTCCCCTGCCAAGAAGAAAACCGGATTTGAAAAGAGCCATTCCCAAAAGCATCAACCCGGTGACCCGCCAGACAATCGATTGGGGGAGATACACCAGCTGCATCAACCAGGAATCCTCACTCATCTTCGGCTGCCATTGGGTGAAGGTCCCCTGGTGGATCGCCACTGCCTCAGCGATGGCCTCCGCGCCGGGATTCCAGAAATCCACCATCTCTTGCTGGTCTGCCGCGGGCCATTGCTCAAAGGACAGTCCTCCAGAAACAGAAATGAGTGAGCCGACCAGAAGCAATCCAAAGGACCAGCGCAGCAGTGCTTTCGCAGAAAGCCTGCGGAAGGGATACATCAACAGTGCACAGACTCCGTAACTGAAAAGAATGTCCCCGCTCCAGAGAAGATGGGCATGGAGAAATCCGAACAGAATGAGCAGTCCATTTCTGCGGACATGCCCCCAGAAGGGAGACCGCTCTCGCTTCACCGCACGCTCGGTGAAGAGCACGATCCCTGCCCCGAAAAGGATGGAGAAGATGGCCATGAACTTGCTGTCGAAGAAGAGATGACTGACCAGCCAGACTCCGTAGTTCCCCCCATTCAGATCTCCATAGGCGGTCGGATTGAAATAGGCTGCATCGGGCATGGCAAAGGCCTGGATATTCATGACGAAGATTCCGAGTACCGCACACCCGCGAATCAGATCGAGTGATTCCCAGCGCTCACCCTTGGGAATCGACGGCAACGATTCGGAGTCCTTCGAATTCATTCTTCCCCCATCCGAAAATGCTCTCAAAACTGAATCAGGGCCTGCCCTTCGGCCGCCGATTCGTACACAATAGTCCGCCATTGGGGAGAGTTCACCCCGGCAGTTGTGAAACAGGGAGCATGGCCGAAAAAGAGAAACACTCCGGAGCACTCCCCACAGGCGATTCTCGTCTGCTGGCCCGATTCTCACTGGCCCTCGCCCTGCTGATCCCGGCACTGATCGCCGCTCATCCCCTTGCCAACAACGATTTGCCGATGCATTTGGCGGTCGGCAACTGGATCTTCGAAAACGGAGAGGTCCCGAAGAGCGACCCCTTCTCGGCGACGGGTCATGGAGGCCCCTGGGTCGCCCATGAATGGCTGGCCGCGACACTTTTCAAATCGGTCGAATCCCTCGGTCACCCAAACTTTCTCATCGCTCTCGCCGTGCTGCTGTCTGCTTCTCTCGGCGGACTTCTGGAACTGATCCAGCGCAGTTTTGGCGTTCCCGCCTTCTGGCGACTGCTTCTGCTGGTGCCAGTATGGCTGGCGGTGGGACGACGGCTGATGCTCAGGCCCCACCTTCTTGCCCTCAACCTGGTGCTTTTGGTCTGGTGGATCACACGACATGGACGTCCATCACCGCGCTGGCTATGGGTTCTGATTCCAGTGATGACCCTGTGG
>JAPOLY010000030.1 GCA_029976805.1 bacterium | reverse complement strand
GTTCCACCGCCTCCCCCGCAGCCCGAAAGCATGGTGCCAACAATGAAAAGGGCAGAAAGCAACCAGAAGCTTGAAGCAGGGACCTGTCGTTGCGGTATGGAAGGGCTCAGTGCCTCCCAATGAAACGGGTATTCAACCTGGGTTCGGATTTTCATGGCGACCTTCCACTTTCAGGAACATGTCTGATTGATCGGGCAATGCCCCCGAGACCAACCACCGGGCACCATCTTTAAACGACGGAGAGTCTTTCATTCCATGGTGCTGTATTACTTGTTAACAGATTCATCGGGAAAATGGGATCCCCGAGACTCAAATTGAGTGCATGAATGACAGGTTAGGAAGGTAAGGCATGAGCCACCCTGCAATGCATGATGATCTACTGTGTACACACGATGGAAAGATCGTAAAATTGAGTCTGACGAAAGTTCCCGAGAAGTCTGACCTTTGTGAAACAGGGTAATACCTTCACAGGGAAATCGTGGATGCTCGTCAGTTATTCTAAAATATGATGCGACTGACGCACTTGAGTTGGTCGCAGGGGCTTTTATTGAAGCCCTGTTGATTTGGGAAGACAGGTGGAGATCGCATGATTCAAATTACATCCAGAATCCTATTGATCATGCTGAGCGTGTTGCTGTTGGCGTCGATTCCGGTTTCTGTCGGAGCTCAGGACTCACAGCAAAAGGTCATGTCCTTCACTTTTGGAGATCTCAAGGTCAAACTTCCTGCCGACTCCGATCGAATCGCCTTCTATCTCCCTACTGACATCGAGGCTCAATCAACGATTTTGGAATTATTGGCAACGAGGACAACCGCTGGTGTTGTGAAGTCCATTGATTCAATGCCATATGAAGGCCTCCATCTCGTCTCTTTCGACAGGGGGGGGGCCATCGATGCCCTGAGGTCTTTGGGAGAGATCACAGGAGGCTGGGTTGCCCCATGCCTGGAGTTCAACGGCCGTTTACATATTCCTCGTCCGGAATTGTTAGTGACCCTGAACAGTTATGACCCCTCTGTTTATCAACGGTTCCGTGAAGCATACCGTGCTCAAATCGTTCGCGAATTTCCGTCAACCAAACCTCTGTTTCTCGTCCGCCACGGAAATCCGGTCGATTTCGAAAGTGCAATCCTGGATTTCGAAAATTTCCCGGGAGTTGAATCCGCCAGTCCCAATTTCATCATGAGACTGGGTGAAATGGTCGCCCCGAATGACACCTTCTATCCCAATCAATGGTACCTGAATAACACTGGACAGCAGGGAACACCAGGTGTCGACATTTCCGCAGAAACGGCCTGGAGTATTCAGACAGGCGGAGCCAATGTGACCATCGCCATTCTCGATGAGGGAGTCGATGTCGATCACGAAGACCTCGCTCCGAATATGGTGGCGGGACATGATTCGGTCTCGATACAGGCTTCCCCTGAGGGCATCCCCGGAAATTGTGATACCAATGATTCCCACGGAACCGGCTGTGCAGGAATTGCTGCTGCCAGAGGGAACAACAACCTCGGTGTCGCCGGAGTTGCGTGGAATGCTCGAATCCAGCCGGTGCGTATGGGTTTTGGCAACCACTGGACCCAGAATGACTGGATCATCGATTCACTGACCTGGGCTGTGGACAATGGTGCGGACATTCTCTCCAACTCATGGGGGGGTGGAGCACCCAGTACCGCAGAATCGAACACGATGGACTATGCCCTGCAAACGGGACGTGGAGGGCTCGGGTGCTTGCTGGTTTTTGCCAGTGGCAACGAGAGTGCGGGAGTTTCTTTCCCTGCAGCTTACGCCCAGACGATTGCAGTCGGTGCGACCAGTCCCTGTGACGAAATCAAATCCATCACTTCCTGTGACGGTGAGAATTTCTGGGGCTCGAACACCGGTCCCCAGCAAACAGTCGTGGCACCGGGTGTCCTGATGGCCACCACAGACATCGCCGGCCCCGGCGGTATGGTCAATGGCGATTACACCGGGGGGTTCAATGGAACCTCTTCCGCCACTCCAGTGGTGGCGGGGGCACTGGCTGTCATCCTCTCGCAAGATCCTGCTCTGACTGCCGCACAGGCCCAAGAGATTCTTCAGGCCGGCGCTGACGATCAGGTCGGCCCTGCGGGAGAGGATCCGGCAGGCTTCGATAACAACTTTGGACACGGCCGCGTCAATCTCTCCAATATGTTGGCTCTGATGGGAGGCCCTGCTGGGCCGGTGAACTTCACCTGTACCGAGTCAGGCGTGGGAGTACAGCTCAGTTGGGCACCGGGAGAGGTTTATGATTCGGTGACGATTCGCAGGGATGGGGTACTGATCTCCACGCTTGCGGGGAATGCCACTGGATACCTGGATCTTTCCGTTCCAGCGGGTCAGCACTCCTGGGAAGTTCAGGGATTTGTGGGAGCGACTCCCAGTGTTGCCCGCCAATGTTCCCTGTTCCTCATCGGCGATGCCCGTGATCTGATCTGGTCCCCGGGAACAGGAACGGTGGATTCCGGAAACATCTTTGGCACGGACCTCGTGCAGACCGGTCGCAGTGCCATCCTGACTTCCAATCTGCTTGCATTTAATGATCTCGATGTTTTTGACCGAATCTGGGTCATGTTGGGAATGTTTCCCAACAATCATCAGATTACGGTAGAAGAATCTGCGGCCCTGGTGAGTTATTTGACCAACGGTGTGGGAGGTCAGGCTCTTTATATCGAGGGAGGGGACACCTGGTTCTTCGATCCCCAGCGACCGATTCATGCCGAGTTTGGAATCACCGCCCTTTCGGACGGAAGCACCACCGACAACCTCGCAGATGTGACCGGAGCTCTGGCGACCGGCTGTGACCTGTCTGGTCTGACACTCTCCTACACCGGAGAAAATTCCTGGGTTGACCGTCTTCAGGCGGATCCCGGAGCGACCGTGGTCCAGTCCAATCAGTCTCCTGCATACGACGTTGGAGTCTTCAGGGACAACGGCGGCCAGTTGACGCTGGGAGTTTCCTACGAAAACGGGGGGCTGGTGAACGGTGTCAGTACCCGTCAGCAGCTGGTGGACGCACTGATCGAATGTATGGGCGGTGCCCTCACCGCTCCTCAGGATCTGATCTGTACTGTAAATGGTAACTCTGTGGCCGTCTCATGGACGGTGACCGGAACCTGGGACTCGATTCAGTTGGTGGTAGACGGTGGAGCCCCACAGGTTTTGGCGGGCTCTGCAACCTCGACGACCGTCGGAGGGCTGACCGTGGGATCACATACGATTGAGATTTCATCGGTCGTGGGAAATCAGGTCTCACTGCCGGTGGCTTGTACCATCGGGATTTCTCCTCCCGCACCCGAGAGTCTTTCTTGTACGCCTCAGGGAACCGATGTCCTGCTGTCATGGTCCAACGCTGCAGTTTACGACAGTGTGGAGGTACTGCGTAACTCGGTGGTGATCGCCACCTTGCCCGGGAACAGCACCAGTCTGACCGACGTCAATCCGGGTGCGGGCGCACAATCCTATTTTGTCAGAGGGGTGACGGCTGGCGCAGATAGCTCTGCGGCCAGTTGTGGTGTCTTTATTCCACCGAGTCCGGTGAGTTCACTGACCTGTGTGACGAATCAGAACCTGGTCACTTTGTCCTGGACAAATTCCCACACATACGACGCTCTGGAGATTCGCAGAAACGGGCTTCTTGTTGCCACGCTTCCCGGAAACTCGACCTCTTACCAGGATGACCCTGGTGCAGGTAACCATGAGTGGTCCGTCATCTCTGTTTTGCAATCCTTCAGCTCATCAGCGGTGCTTTGTAACCAGACGATTCAACCTCTGGCCCCTACGGGATTCAGTTGCGGTTCTTCCGCAGGGAATGCCGTCTTGAGCTGGAGCAATGGCCAGGCATACGGATCCATCGTGATACGGCGGGATGGCATCGAAGTGGCCACATTGCCCGGAAATTCGACCACCCACACTGAAGCGGTCGATCCCGGCTCTTACTCCTACTCGATCAGGGGTGTTGTCTCTTCGATTCAGAGTGATGAACAGATATGCCAATTGACGCGCAATCCTTTGCCGGTGAGTAATCTGGACTGTCAGTTTTCTGGTGGAACGGCGACTCTGGTCTGGTCCGTGGAAAACGGACTCAGTGCGGTGGAAGTGAGCCGCGATGGGCTTCTGTTGGCGACCTTGCCAGGAAGTGCAAATTTCTACCAGGAGACTTCTCCTCCGGGTGGGCTCAGGGAGTACTCAGTAACGGCAGTAGCAGAAAGCCTGACCGCTCCCGCGACTGAATGCACACTTTCGGTTCCCCCTGCCCCCGTTTCAGGGTTGTCCTGCGTCAGTTCTCAACCGTTGACAGCCAATCTGGGCTGGAGTGTTTCACCGGGGAGTACCGCTCTGACCGTCAGTCGAAATGGAGTTTTGATTGCCACTTTGCCGGGAGGAGTGACCGCCTACACCGACACCAATGCTCCAGCGGGGATTATCTCCTATGAGGTCACGGTTGAGGCTGCAGGTGTTCCCAGTGACCCGGCTTCCTGTTTGGTGGATGTTCAGGCAGCACCCATTCCAGTGGTGGAAGCATTCGTCAATCTCGACTCAGTAGAGTTGGGGAATCCGGTCCAGTTCTCTGCGACTTCGGATGTTGACGGAGTGATCTGGGACTGGTCTTTCGGGGACGGACAGAGTTCCACTGAACAAAACCCCACTCATCTTTATGCGTCTGCAGGAACATTTACTGCGAGTGTCACGGCCACTGGACCTGGTGGGACCAGTAACCCGGTGGAAGTTTCAGTGACGGTCAGTTTGCCCATCTTCCGCAGGGGAGACTCCAATGGTGACGGCAGTTCTGATATTTCAGACCCGATTCAGGCCCTCGATTTCCTGTTTGGCAGTGGATTGATCGCGTGTGAATCTGCGGCTGATTTCAATGACGACGGTGTTGTCGACCTTGCGGATGTGATTGGAGCACTGTCCTTTGTCTTTGAGGGCACAACTGTTCCCGCTTCCCCCTATCCTGATTGTGGGAATGACGCCACTGCTGATTCACTGAACTGTACGAGTCAGGTGATCTGTCCTTGATGCACCTCGCGGCTTGCTGATCACTTTAGGCTGTTCACAGCGGCGGTTAATTGCAGTCGAGGTTGTCGGGGGTGGGGTCTTGCCCGGCATTGGGATAAGGAGCCGAAGGCAGGGGACCTGTGCCGAAGAGAAAGTTCAACAGCAGCACCGGGTCAGCAATATTGATGGCTCCCGAGTCATTGCAATCCATCGCGTCCGTGCAAGTGGTCGTAAAGGATGCAAATAGATAACTCAGCACATTGATGGCATCTGATATGGTGATGTTTCCACCCAGATCTGCATCGCAGCGGATAAACGGCCTCGGGATCGTGAAATCGCAGGTGACCTCTGGGGAATTCACTCCCATTACATTTCCAGTCACAGAGTATTGCATTGCCCCGGAACCGGGCAGTGGGTCTGTGTAAGTCAGCTGGTCACCTGCAATGGTCGTCAACGGCAATCCGTTACGAGTAATACTAATCCAATCGTATACGGCACCATTGGTCCAACTCAGAACCGCTTCCGGATCGTCAAATGTACAGGTGAGGTTGGTGATAGCGGGGGCAAGATTGGGGAAATCAAAGTTCAGAATAGTTCCCTGTGAAACCGCCAGATTGAGTTCCGTAAGATCCGTCAACCCGTTTCCTGGAGGAGCTGTTGCAGTCACCGACCAAATCCCCTCAGTCAATTCGAGGGAAAACACCCCACCCGAATGAGTGGTGGTTGTTCCCCAAGGCGGGGTAGAACCGCTCGCCATATCCACAGCGGTAATCAGGATTCCGTCCAGTCCCACACCCGTACTCGTGACACTGCCTGACAAGGTTGCAGCAGGGTTGAGAACAAGTGTTCCCAGATTCCTTGCGGAGTAGCACTCGACATTCTCCATGAAAAAAGGACCCAGTCCGCTGGAAGCAGGGGGGGTGAAGGTCAAGTTGTAGTCATTGGTGTGAACATTCGCACTGAAGTCACCGGCCTGATTACCATTTTCATGAAGGGTCTCGTAGATTTGCCCCGTGTCGAACATGTAAAACTCCACGTCGACTCCTGGTACCGGATTCCCCAGAGAGTCGGTGAACGAGCCGCTGACGGTTACACCATCATCAAGAATGATCTGGCCAATGCTGACAGGGCTGACAGGAGCAATCGACAACTGGATCTGTTTAGAGACCCGGACCGGTCCTGTCAGGGGAGGATCCACTTCGAGAATGATGTTTCCTTCTGGAAGAAGAAGATCGAATGAACCGGTGACATCCGTGGTATCTGAAGAAATATAGATGGGCAGACCCGTCGTCGCGTACTTGGCATCAAAATCTGCTCCGGCGATCAACTCTCCTGCAGAACCGGCTACGGTCCCCTGGACGTGGTAACCCATCGGCATGACGATGGTTCCCAGATTGATGTTGGAGAAAATTGAAAGGTCTGCAAACTCGTGGTTCACCCTTTCAATACCGGGTGTGGGGGTCACGTCCCTGTGGCGGACAGTAAAGATCCCTTCGGGAACGACGACGCTGAAGGCTCCTTGCAGGTCGGTATCATCATTGAAAAGTTCCACCGTGACCCCAGCGGAGTCATATAGATTCATGTCGATACCAGGCAGCGGCACTCCATCTTCATCGACAACCAAACCTGTCAGGGTATGAGCGATGGGCATTTCGACGATCCCCATGTTTGTGCTGCCGAAAAGCAGGCCCAAATCCTGTTCAATGGGGAATACCGCAGCATCCAAAGCGGTATCCGCAAATGAGATTCTGTACTCATCAATGATCGCAGGAATGGCGACGGAAAATTCGCCCAGAGAATTGGTATTGTCACCAATGAGATCAAGCCAGCCCGCTTGATCTGCACGAATGTCGATATCCACACCGGATACGGGAGTACCGGCAGTATTGACCACCGTACCTGAGATCAACCAACCTGAAGCCAGAGCATGGGATCCAATATTCAGATCACCATTGAGGTTGATGTCGATTTCATCCGGAAGGTGAGCGGTGATGGGTTCAAACTGAAGCAAGTAGTTTCCTGCAGTAATGGTGGTGTTGATAGAGATCAGAAAGCTGCCGTCAATCGCAGAAGTATCGCCGGTGATGGGGATCACGGTGGTGGGCGAGAGTGGATCAATCAAATCCAGATCAACACCGGAAATAGGGTTTCCAACCGCATCGACCACAATGCCGCTAATGGTCCAGTTTTGGGCATACAGATTTCCGGTCGCCAGAAACAACCAGAGGGTCACCGAGATATAGACGATTCGGAGGAGGTGGGGGACCTTCATGGAATCCTCTTCTGATACGGACTACGGGTGGATCAACATGGAGACGAGTCTGGGGATTCAATCATCCCTCTCAAAACCTCTGGAAAGGTCCCGTCTCTCCGATTAATGATACTTTACTAGCAGGCTTTGTAAACCTTACGAAATGGGTATAATTCCTGTTTGTTAGTCTAGTCACATTAGGGAGTCCTGTTCCGGTCGATGATGGCTCGTTGTTGTGTAAAATACTGTTAGAGGGTTTGTTGGCGTAATTATGCCAGCCTTGACCCCCTGCAGATTTTCCCGCCAGACAGAAGATTGTTCCGGAAACGAAGGACGAAGGGATCACAAGCATGCGCTTTGTTTTCAAGACATGCAGACTCTCGTTAATGGTGGGATTCATTGGGCTTCTGGGGTGGAATGCTGCCCTCGCTGATCCTCCTCCAGGGTACTACTCCTCCGCCAATGGATTGGCCGGAGAGTCCCTCAGGCTCGCTCTTCACGAGATCGTGGATGATCATCAGCGAATTCCCTACACCAGTTCGGCTACCGATACCTGGGATGTTCTGGGGATCAGTGAGCAAGATCCGAACAATCCCTCCAGAGTGATTACTGTCTACCGAAACACTTCTGTTTTACGGACCGAGCAAAATACCAGTATCGGTTGGAATCGGGAGCATACATGGCCCTCTTCCTTCGGATACACCAATGATAACGGCTGTAACTACCCCTACTCCGATTTGCATCAGTTGAGAGCCGCCAGTCCAAGTTACAACTCTGCCAGAGGTAACAGACCCTACGATTGGTGCACTTCCGCCAACTGTGAATCGTTTGTTGCAGAGGGGACAGCCTTTTCAAATTTCTCCAGTGGCTTCGGCAGCACGGGTTCATGGGAGACATGGGAAGATCGACGAGGGGATGTGGCCCGCAACATCTTCTACATGGACATGCGCTATGAGGGTGGAAACCACTCGATCACCGGGTGTAGTGAGCCCGATCTGCGAATCACGGACAACCGTAACCTGATCGTTTCCAATACGAATCAAAATCAGTCTGTTGCCTATATGGGACTGCTTTCAGTTCTCCTCGAATGGCATTTGGAAGATCCGGTCAGTGTCGCTGAGCAAAATCGCAACGACGTGATTTTTGGTTACCAGGGGAATCGGAACCCCTTCATCGACCACCCCGAATTCGTTTGTCAGATTTGGGCCTGCCCGACCACTGACACCACTCCACCTGCAGCTCCGGCAACACCTTTGGTTACGGTAGCTACCTGTGAACTGATTCTGGATTGGGCCGACAACACCGAAGCGGATTTGGCAAGTTATACCGTCTATCGCTCGACTGCTTCCACAGGCCCCTACACTGCGGTGGGGAGCACTTCTCTCAGTGCATTCTCGGATACCACCGTCACCGGTGGCGTGGCCTATCACTATCAGGTGACAGCGGCGGATCTCTCGGGAAATCAAAGTTCTGCCAGTGCCTCTGCTTCAGGAACCGCCATTACGGGGGCTGCGTGCGGGGGTAACCCACCCAACCCGGGTGACGTGAATTTGGTGATATCAGAATTGATGGCCAATCCTCAAGCGGTGGGTGATTCCACGGGTGAGTGGTTGGAAATCTTCAACAGGGGAGCGGATGCGGTCGACCTCAATGGCTGGACTCTGAGGGATGATGATACCGATTTTCATCTGATCACCGCTCCAGGAGGTCTGGTCATTCCTCCGTTGGGTTTTCTGGTCTTTGCCAGATCCGGCGATGTGACTGTCAATGGCGGGGTGAGTGCGGACTACGTCTACAGCTCCTTCATACTGGCTAACAGTGTCGATGAAGTGGTTCTTCTGGATGACCAGGGGTTGGAGCATACCCGGGTGAACTACACTTCGGGGACATTCCCCTATGCCGCAGGGCAGTCGTGCGAGTTGTCGGATCTTTTGACGACTGCGCCCGGGGCAGCTTCTTCCTGGAGTGCGTCACAACAAGCTTTCGGTTCTGGTGATTTGGGAAGTCCAGGCAATGAAGGCGGTGCCACCTTGCCACCTCCGACCTCCAATAATGATTTCCTGCGCGGAGATCCGAATGGAGACGGAACCACTGATATCTCGGATCCCATCATGATGCTCGAGTTCCTGTTTGGTTCGGTCACTTCTCTGGTCTGCCCTGACTCCGGTGATGCGAATGATGATGGTGCACTGGATATCTCTGACGCCGTGTTTCTTTTGCAGTATCTTTTTGAGGGCACCGTGGTCATCCCACCACCTGTGGGAACCCCGGGACCGGATCCTACCGCTGACGGCCTCGGCTGCTGATCCAAACCAGTGCGGCGGCGATGAGCAAAGGAGGCCACGGTTGGCCTCCTGGGCTGGGCTTTCGGGTGGAAGAGATCCCCAACCAGGGATGACTCTCAATCTCCCGCCATTTGATTTCCGTCGCAATCCCACTCAGAGATCCCGTAGTCCAGTGGACCGTCTCGCGTTGAGTGAATTCTTCTGTCTTGAAGTATTTCTTGCCCGGATCTGAGACCAGTGCCAGTTCATCCCATTGTGAGTTTGTACTGGAGAGGTCTACAGGACCCAGAGTTGCCGCTTCTCCAAATTTGCGTTCCAGTGCAAGGCTTGTCATTCCATTCGGGCTTTGAAAGAGGCCACTGGCAATCTCTCGCTGGGCTTTTCGACCCGCAGCAGTGGCCAGCACATCCCGAAGTCTTTGAATGAGAGGAGACGTCGATTCTCCCAATCTGGAAGACTCGAAACTGGACCACCACAGCAGGGCCTGTCCCAGCCCCGAGGAGTGACTGGAAAGAATCATGTTGTCTCCACGATCTGTCCAGACTTCAGTAGCGGTATGTTGATTGGATTCCGATTCACCGGGGTCAAGGATTTGCCTTGGCAGTGACAGGGGGGCTGACAATCCACTCACCAATGGAGAGCCTTCGTTCTGGATCAAGGGAGGGGTGGTTTTTTTCCAACCGGGAAGGTCTTCAGGGATCCATGCTGAGATTTTATCTATAGCTCCTGTAGTTGTCGCAGCCCAATTCAGAGACCCTCCGGAAGACCGGGTTAATTCTTCGGCGGCATTGCGGTCGACAGATTCACCGATCAGGAGAATCTCGAATTGGATTCCTGCAGCAGCCAGGTTTTTTCCAATTTCTGTCCAGTTTGCGGGAACGGTGCGTCCGTCGGTCAACACCAGCAGACGCTTCGAACCCTCATGTTGAATCAGGTCTGGAGTGATCTGCTGGAGAGCATTTCCCAGACGAGTCCCTCCGCCAGAGCGGATTTCACCCTCCAGCAGTCCGGCGGTCCCTGAGCCGACCAGGGTTCCCGGTTCGAGAAGCCATTCGACTCCGGTTCTGAATCCGGCGACACCCCAGCGCAGTCCGGTATGGGAAGTGTCAAGAATGGCCAGAGTCGACTCCAGAAGAGTCGTTGCGGATTCACCGATCAGGCTCCCGGAAAGATCGAGGAGTATGACACCCATATCGAGGTCCTGATCCTCCATGGGAGGCAGGGGGGCTGAGAGAACCTCTTCGAGAACGGCAAGAGTTCTATCGTCATCGCAATCATGATCACCCGAAACAGCAAACAGGACTCCACCAGATTCGATCCATGACGGTAACTCTGTCAGAATCGGTTCTGGCAAAGTTTGGCCATGCCATGCAAGAACACTGCCCGCCCGGGGGTCAGGAAGAGATCCACTGGAGTTCAAAAGCGAAGTCTTGAAACGGGGATCCTGAAACAGAGACTCCAATGAGGAGTATTCAGAGAGAGCCAATGTGACCGGTATGGGGCTGCGGATCAGGAACGAGTCCTTCTTCCCATCTGGACCGATGACACTCCAGATTCCGGGTTCACTTTTTTGTATCGGCCACACCAGAGTTTCTTCTGCACCTGAAGGGGAAGTCAATATCCAATCCCCCTCAGGGATATCTCCGAACACGTCGATGGAAGATCCCGGGGGGACGATTCTGTTCGTCAGCATCCAGGGTTGGCGAGTAACGGAAGCCGATCGTCCAACAGTCCACCCAAGACCTTTTTCGGCAAGAGACTGCAACCATTCGGGAGGGGGCACCGGATCTGATTCCTGAAACACAATCCGGGTTCCCATGGGAAAGGTACCCGACTGTCTTTGTTGTGCAGATCGTTTTGACAGATCAGACCAGGCCACATCCGCGGTTGTGTTGCCGAGAAAAATAGCGCAGAGAATCAATAACAGGAATGGCCAGAGAGTGATTCCATTCAGGGCCCAGAGAATCAAAGTGAGCAAAACCGTACAGACCAGGGTGAAGTGCAGAAAGCCCCATTGGGAGTGAGACACTTCGCTGATTTCAGCATTCGATAATTCGATCAGCATTCTGATCATCAGGATGGGCCAATCGGATCGACCTGCGAGATCTCCTGAATCTGGTTGGAACCCCCATGCAAACCCGCGAGGGGTCCGGCTGATCAGTGAAAGACCATCGGATGATTTCAGAAGAGTTCTGCCCTCAGGTACTGCGAAAGCCGTGGTGACTGTCCATGAACCCGGATCGATTCCTTCAAAGAGCGGTTCCCCTGGCAGGGGAGGATCGATCAGCGGGAGGAAGATCTCCTGCCCGTCCTCGCAAAAGGCGATGTGGGGAAGAGTAGATGAAACTTCAGGATTTGTGGGATAGGGGCCGATGACGATGGGATCTGCATCAGGATCAGCGGCTTTGGCCCTTTCGATCCAGCCCTCCATCTCGAGGGCATTCAGAAGTGAATTCATGGAAGGAGATTCACCCTGATAGAGAACGCGAGTTTTCTTTGACGATGCTGGAAGAGCGATGGTGCGCTCACTCTCTTCACAGCGAATCGTGAGAAAGGTATCTGGTGGAGTTTCAGGGAGCCAAATAGAGGTTTTGTTCTGAAAGGTTTCAAAATCCAAAGAGACCGCGGGCTTGTTTGGAGATTGGATCTGAATCTCTTCAAGACCGTCAGGGATGTGTAGATCGAGACGAAGATCCCCTGTTATGGAGCGGTTCCACCCGATCTCTTTTTGTTTTGGCGAATCCAACAATCGGGGGCCACCTGACAAGAGGGCAAGCATGACTACAGGAAGAAGGGTGAGCCAGCGATTGCTTGGGGGGGGGACCACCTTGAGGCGGTCCCAGAGCTGGAGTGAGGCCACGTTCCTGGAGGAGGAGGGGCGTTGTCCACGACGAAGAGACCACCACCCGATCAAGAGCAGTGGAATCAGGGCCCAGATCCAGTGGGGAGTGACCCATTCGATGGTCATCCGGAGACTACCTCCATGGGGCCACGGGATCCGGTCAGTTCACCGAGAATATGGGCTGCAGATGGGACGGCGCTGACTTTCAGGTGGTCACCGCCCCTCGATTGAAGCCAATCCTGCAATATTCGAAACTGGTATCGATACAGTTGGCGATACTGCTGGAGGAGTGAAGGGTCAAAATAACTTTGCCAGGACTCTCCGCCTGGTTCCATCAACTGAAGATCACCGGACCAGTCGGGGTTTGATTCTTCCTCCAGTAAAAGAGACCACCATTGGAGGTGACGGATGGGTAATGAACCGGTCCAGTCTGACAGCTCATCGAAGGTCAATCGATCACTGATGATGATGACCCGTCCCTGAGACAGATTCTGAGGGAAATGGGGTAGAATTTCACTCAGTGAAACCCTCTTCGGTGGATCCTTCAGTGCTGTCGAAGTGAGCGGCTCGAAACTCTTTCCCCGAATGATCCATTCTCTGTGGGGAACACGGGATTTTTTGGCAACGCCCTTCAAGAGCGTTCTCAAGAGTTGCAAGGCTGCGGCCCGTTCTCCAAAAACAAGAGAGGGGGCGGAGTCGAGGATGACATGCAGGGGTTCATCCGCCTCCTGTCGGTATTCCCGAATCCATCTCTGACGAAGTCTCTGCCACACATGAAGGTCCAAATGCTGAAGATCTTCACCGCTTTGCCAACGACGGTGTCCAGCAAAGTCGCCCCCTTCTCCCACACGGAGTGAAGAGTGGTCACCGGGTACTCGGTTTCCCCAACGCTGACGCCAGCGCAGACGGGAAAAGAGGGATTCGGGGAAGTTGGGACCCGGATCACTCATCGTTGAATCTCCAGACCTGATCCATTCCCCAGGGCCTTTGAATGAGCACCCGATCTCTCTTGAATTGGGGTGGAGGTTGTACCCAGTGCACGGCACGGTAAGCACCTGGATCAGGGGAAGGGATCAAAGCTATCGGCGCATCCTCTGGATGCAATCTCCACAGTCGATCGGCGACCAGAAGAATCTGATGGCCAATCACCTCGATGGAGGCCGCACGCAAAAAGGGCCGGTCCCTTTCACCAGGCAAAGGGGGCAGGTCGAGAAAATTCCAGCGATCTTCTTTCCATAAAGCCAACCAGGTCTCGCCCTGGTACTGACCAATGACAAGAGGCCCCTCCGGATGGCCATGAAGAGAGTAGGCTCCGTCAGCGGGCAATAATTGTTGAAAGCCGGGTCCATGGAGGAACTGGCTGGCCTGATCGATAAACCATGGAAAAAGAGGATCCGAAACAGAAGAAGGTAATTTTCCGTCAGCAGCGAGCAGTTGGGCGCTCGTGCATTCTTTTGAAAGGGAGTCCGGCCAGGGAAGCGGCTGGGATCCCGCAAGATCAAATCGAATGAGAGGATCGCCAAGGATGAGAAAAACGCTGCCATCGGCACAGCGGGTTTCCCTGACACGGGGTGTCACTGGATTGGCCCAGACAAACCGGGGAGGGTGAACTTCCTTCGGCAGGGGTGGAAGCCCGTCTATACCCGGCAAAGGAGTCTTCAACAGGGGGAACCAACTTTGAGGGACGATGGAACCTGCGGGTAGCCAGCCCACTTTTCCGGATCGGGTCAAGGCGAGTCGGTGATCGGTACCCGAGACGGACAACAAAACTTCCCCAGCGGGGAGCAGCACCGGTGGAGAGAATTGAGTGAAGACTTCAGCGGAGTGTGTGGCCTTCTCACGAATCAGGGTTGCTGAGAAACCGGCAGGTGAATCCGGGAATCGTGAATTCTGTGATCGGTCTCCTGTTTCAGGCAAACTCCGGGGCGACGGAATATCAGAAAGATCAGCTGGGGTGGTTTTTGAAGCGGGCAACTGCCGGATAAAAGTTCCGGTGATCGGCCCGACCTTCACCGAGAGTTGGTCATCTTCTTTCTGCACCTGTGTATGACGGGCCCACTCACTGTTACGCAGGTATCGTCCACAGGCTTGGGCAAACTGACGCAAAGAGGTCGGCCACTTGTCCCAATCGATCTGAGTGCCGAGTTGGGTGGGGCATGGGCGGATGATTTGTTGCAACAAATCGAGGCGAGGCAATCCACCCTCATCAAAGAGGGAAGCTTCGCCTGAAGCTTGCAGTTGTTTGGATTCTTCACCATCAACCCGTACAGACCATTTCTCCACGCCTCCACGAATGATGACCGGGAGTCCTTCGCTGTCTGTAAAACCCAGCTCCATTTCACCTTTCCCGGTTAGACCCGGGGGGGACAAGAATGAAGCGGGCGATTTTTTATCAAAGTCGGGCTTCATCCGCCATTCGGTGAGGATCCACTCTTCGGTCGAGAATTCCATTTCCGGAGTACGCAGGGGGACACCGTCGATTTCACCCAGAATCGAATCAGTGGAAGGGCGAAGTGAGATGGGGTTTGGCCAGGAAAGGGGAAGATCTGCTCGCCCAAGGCGTGCCGTGACACTGATTCCTGTGACGGGTGTGGGCCAGCGAAAGAAACCATCGGGGAGTATCCTCTGCGCCCGCTCAACTTCCGAAACTCTGGAGGACAACCGCCCGGCATGAAACCACAAGCGTGCTTCCGTCTGGCTGCCGGGTTCGGAATAAAGCATTGCTCGGCGGCAGAGAGTTGCCGCCTTTGGTTCGTTGACACTTCCCATTTTGTCTGCGACTGCTTGCGGATTGGTCCACGGTGCCAAAGCAGGTCGCAGGATCTCTTCCCAGCGTGAATTGAGAGCGGGGTAGGCTTGCAGAGGCGGGAGCAGCATTTCGATACTGATCCAGATCTTGCGCGCCAAAGGGGTGTCACCATTCTTGCAGGCAACAGTCAGGGATTGAAAAAGACGGGACTCCGCTGCGTTCTGCATGATGGAGTCGGAGCGGGCTTTTTCGAAGCCCATGGATGATTTCCATTTCGCCACCACGGTTCTTGGAATGAACAGATTGTCGGGCAAGCGCCCCTGAAGTCGGGCGAGGGGAAGGATTTCCTCTGAAGAGATGTTTTGAATGAGGCCGGGTTCACGTGAGAGCAAGTCTTCAATACCGGGAAGGTCGCCTCCCCGAATCAGGATCGAAAGTGCGGCCTGCGGATCTTCCGCTGATTCAAAGAGTACTGCGCCTTCTTGGCAGAGATTCAATCGGGAGAGGGTCTGGATCAAATATTCCCGGTCATGGGAATCGATCTCCGGAAATGTCTCTCTGTTGAAGTCTTTACCGGAAAGCATTTGAAGGAGTATCCCGGTCCAGATGTCGACCCCGTGGGTCTTGCGGATCGATTGGACAGCCTCAACCCAGCCCCCCTGAAGAAATATCCGACCCAGAGCATGGGGGCAGCGGCTGGACCCAGGAATGGAGCAACCTTCCTCCAGCACGGAAATGGCCCTGAGAGGATCCCCTTCCTGTAACAGGAATCGGGCACAAAAGTGATACAGCTCATCGGTTTGTTGCTGTCGGGCTTGCGCAAGGACGGCCTCTAAAAGTTCGCGGGATCGGTTCTTCGCCCGAGACCATTGGCCTGCTCTGATGACCACCTCATCTTCATTGGGCTGTTCGAGAATCTTTCGAACAATGCTTCGGAGTGCGGGATCGAGAGCGTCTGTTTTCCCTCCGGCAGTGGATTGACTCCAGGCAGGAAAAAAAGAGAGCAGGGGGATCATTGAGATTCCCAGCACGAGGCTCTTCTTCTGCAGACGAGAAACAACAGGGCGGCCCATGTTTCAGCTCACCGTTTCATCCAGGGCGGTGACGACATCAGTACTGGTCCAGCCTCGGAGTTCACCTTCCAGACTGTAGACGAGACGGTGTCGCAATATGGGCTCTCGCCACTTTTGCCAATCGCTGTCTGCCAGATGACTGCGACCCGATCGCAAAGCCTCGACCTTTCCACACAGAATCAGGGCCTGTAGAGCCCTCGCTCCACCACCGAGTCGGAGGCATTCACGAATCGACGGGGGAGCTGTTGGATCTTCCGGGCGGCTGGCTGCAACCCAGCGTGCTGCTCGATCGACGATGGCATCTGCGGCGATGACTTTGCGCACCGTTGCCCGCAATTCCTCGAAGGTGTCCGACTCGAATCCATTCAGGGTTTCAGTGTCGGAGGAACCGGTCGTCAATCTGGCGATTCTGCCCAGAACGCTCGCTTCCGGAGGAGGCAGCAAGACTTCCATCATGAATCGATCTCTTTGTGCTTCCGGAAGGGGATAGGTTCCCTCCATTTCGATCGGGTTTCTGGTGGCGATCACACTGAAGTTTGGATCGAGTGGGTATCTCTCGCCCGCGAGAGTGACTTGCCCTTCCTGCATCGCTTCGAGCAGTGCGGACTGTGTGCGCGGTGTTCCCCGGTTGATTTCATCCGCAACGATCAGCGGATGAAAGATGGGACCTTTGCGGAACTCGACGCGATCTCCCTGGGGACCACTGATCAGCGTCTCTGCTCCCAGAATATCTGCGGGAAGGAGATCCGGTGTGAACTGGATGCGCCCCTTCGGCAATCCCAATCCCTGGGACAGGCATTCTGCCAGTCGAGTTTTTCCCGTACCGGGAACACCGACGAGAAGGAGGTGCCCGCCTGCAAGAAGGGTGCAGAGGCTTGCCTCGATGGCGGCATCCTGCCCAAGGATCTGTTCACGGATGGCAATTTGCAGCTGTTTATCCCACTGCCGAAATTTATCGATCTCCGCTTCCACGCTCATCTCATCGCTTTCCAGCACCGTAAGGGGTGCGATCACGAAGTTTCATGTACCGATCGATCAGCTTCTGCCAATGGGGAGGCAGATTCGCAGGCCCCGAATGGGCCTCTGACGCCGGGATTTCGAGGGCTTCTCCCCCGGGGTCGGGAGTATTAGCAGAGACCTGGACTCCTGAACCTGTTCCGGAATCGACAGCCAGTGTCTCCAGTCTTTCTGCACTTCTTTGCGCAGGAACCGTGTTTTCAAACGACCCCTCGTCATCTCCTCCCGCCGCAGCGAGGCCATTCCGGAGGGAGGCTTCTGAACCATCGCCGGGTCGTGAACTCTCTGAGGCGAACTCCGCGAGGGAGGCTTCCAGAGGAATGGCGGTTGTCGGGGAATCGGAAGGGATAGCCTCGAGTGGACTGGCGGAACCTGATTCGCCGGCGTTGGAGTCCGTCTCACTCAAGGGAGAGCGGTCGGTCAGGGGCTCCGTGGGTGAATTTTCAGCGGTGGGTGTCTCCCCAACCTGTATGGGAATATCGCTCGTCGTCCCGCTTTGGCCGGAGAGGCTCGCCAGGGAAGTCTCTGCAGGCTCAACAGGAAGTCGGCCCTGGGAGTGTGATGTCAGAAAAAAGAACCAGCAGAGGATCAGGATCATTGCGATCAGGGCGGGTCCCCGGGAAGGGGAGATGTCAGTCGGGGCCAGAATCCGCCGAAGCTCCTTCAAAGAGGGTGGCTCGACAGAGTCGGTCTGGTCACGGAGTGCGGTCTGCCAGTCGTCAGCGAGAAGAGGCTGTTGGCCGAGAAAACACAGGGTTTCGACCAGATTGTCATTATTCTGGCAACGGTCCCAGATTCGGGCCCACTGATCACTTCTCGTAAACCAGCAATGAGCCATTCCCATGAATGCACAAAGGGTCACGGCGGCGATTCCCGAATACGGGTCCGGAAGCTGTCGGGGAGAAGCCTGAAATGCCGACCATGAGATCAGAGCCAGAACTGGCACAGCGATCAGTAATCCTTCAGCGGCCCCTTGCAACAGGAGGAAACCGAGAATCCGCCTGCGCCCCGTCTGCAGGCGAGGGGGAATTCGCAGAAGTTGGGGACATTCGGGTCCCGGATGACCAGAGGGCTGCAACGGGCTTTTCATGTCTACAGGATATCCTCCCCGAGGGGCCGGGGCACCACGGAATTGGGGATCGGAAATGCAGTTCTCACCAGTACTTGACAGCCCCGCCCACACATTGGAGGATCTTCGGTGGAAGGGATGCCGGTTCTTGCCTTCGTGATGGATTCATGAAGATTAGACGGGATCTTCAACCCCAAAGTTCCACAAATCCTTTCAGGATGGGTTGAGCAGCTTGGGTGCCGAAGATTCAAGCAAAGTGGAGGGCCGGATTCCAGATTGACGAGTGTCTCTGCTTCTTTTTGGACTCCAGAGGTGGTCGGGGGATCACTTCATCCATGGGTAAGTTCACAGAGTAATCCAACGGAGGATTGCGACTGGGCTTTTCATGGGATGGATTTCAATACCGAAGCTGTGTGCCGCAAGGCGTGAACGTTTGAGTTGAACCGGAATGGCAAGTCTCTGGAGCCCCTTTTTTCGAGGGCGATTCCGTCAGGCTTGCTTCCTGTGTTTGGGGGGAATCAGCGTGTCAGAGCAATTGTTGCAATATGCCAGAGTTCATGAAATCGTTCCGGTTGAGAGTTGGCGCAAGGATGGTGTTGAGGGCTGGCTCTTTCGAGACAGGGAAAACCAGACCATCTTTGTTGAGACGACAGAACTGATGGGGGAAGTGGCGCCCGTCGAGGTCGTCTGATCCACGTCGTCTGATCCGCCTGAGTTTTAACCCCTTTGGGTTTGACAGCATGTGGGACGTTTCCTGACGGAATCCTCTTCTGGATCACGCGGTCAGATCGGGAATGCAGCGATTAATCCTGCATTTTCACCCACAGTCTTTGGCAAAGACGATAAAATCCACCATTCGGGGCGTAGCTCAGCCTGGCAGAGTGCCTGCTTTGGGAGCAGGATGTCGGAGGTTCGAATCCTCTCGCCCCGACCATTTTGATGTTTGGACGCCCGGTGGAAACACCGGGCGTTTTTTCGTTTTACGGGATTATCTCACACGAATGGTCTCACAAAAAAACGGGTTCCCGATGCCTGAGTGCACCGGAAACCCGTTTGACCTGTTTTTACCCCGGATCAGGGGCAGTTGGTCGTCACAGAGCAAGGCAACAGTGAGTTCAGGTCCGGCCCGCAGTTCGGATATGGGGCAGAGATCTGGGTTTCACCACTGAAGATCGCCTGGAAGAGGAACATCGGGTCTGCAAGATTGAGCAGGTTGTCCGCATTCACATCCATGGCCATGCCGCACGGCGGTGCCATCATTCCAAACACTGTGTAAATGATGACGATGCCATCGGTCACGTCTACCTGACCATCACTGTTGGAGTCTCCGCGAATGAAGAAGGTTCCTTCACAAGTATCCGGAATCTGATTCGAGTTGGTATCGAGGGCTCCATTGGCGATGTCACAGGCATCCGGAATCCCATTGAGGTCACAATCGGGACTACCCTGTGAAAGGGCGCAGGAGTCGAGGACTCCGTCTCCGTCACAATCATCGTCGAGTCCATCGAGAATCTCGCAGCTGTCGAGCTGGCCATCATTGTCGCAGTCCGCTGCTGCGGATGAACTGATTTGGCAGGAATCAGGAACACCGTCAAGATCGCAATCGTCACTAGAGCCCGTGTTGATGTCGCAAACATCGAGGACTCCATTTGAGTCGCAATCAGACCCTGCACTGTGATCGGGATCGCAGGAGTTCAGAACTCCGTCTCCGTCGATGTCCTCGTCGCTGAGGTCACAGGATCCGTCTCCATCACTGTCTTGACCGTCATTCGCAGGATTATCGAAACCGCTGGAGCAATCATCACAACCGTCGGCATCCACGTCTCTGCAAAGAGTGTTGTCGTTCGGGAATTCGTCTTCGGAATCAATGACGCCGTCATTGTCGTCATCCGGATCGCCCAGATCACAAAGCCCGTCGCCGTCCAGATCCGCTCCGTCACTGGCAGGGTTGTCAGTACCGCTGGAGCAATCGTCGCATCCGTCGGCGTCTGCATCTCTGCAGACGAAGGGGTCGAGACTGGAGGAATCTTCGCTGTCATTCACACCGTCACCATCGTCGTCAAGGTCACAATCGTCGATGCTGCCGTCCAGGTCTGTGTCCAACTGACAATCGTCGGGAATGTTGTCGTTGTTGCAATCGTTGGCTTGTAACTGGCAGTTGTCGTCAATGTTGTCCGACTGGCAATCGGCTCCACCGGTCAGGTCTGTATCGCAGTCGTTGTCGATACCATCCCCGTCGAGATCACTGTCTCCAAGGTCGCAGAGACCATCGCCATCCGAATCGGTTCCATCTGCTGTGGGATTATCTGTTCCACTGGAGCAGTCGTCACAACCATCGGCGTCAATATCTCTGCAGATGAATGGATCGAAAGGAGAGGAGTCCAGAGAATCTGTCACTCCATCATTGTCGTCGTCAGAGTCTCCGCTATCGCAGAGCCCGTCACCGTCAAAGTCGGTTCCGTCCGCAGAGGGTGAGTCGGTTCCTGAAGTGCAGTCGTCGCAGCCATCTCCATCTGTATCACGACATGAGAAGGGATTCAGCGGTGAAAGATCATCCTGATCCTCAACTCCGTCATTGTCATCGTCGGAATCTCCGAGATTACAAAGGCCATCACTGTCGAAGTCATCTCCGTCCAATGCCGCATTCAGTGATCCACTGCTGCAGTCATCGCACCCATCCATGTCCGAGTCCTGGCACTGGAAGGGATCGAGAGGATGGCTGTCGAGAGTATCTTCCAGGCCGTCACCGTCGTCATCGTTGTCACAACTGTCGATGGTGCCGTCAGAGTCGGTATCCAGCTGACAGCTGTCAAGAATCAGGTCTCCGTCACAGTCATCGGAAGCGAGTGTGCACTCGTCGGGTATGCCATCTCCGTTGCAATCATTGCCCTCGAGCTGGCAACTATCGTCGAGAAGGTCTGCGTTGCAGTCGAGTCCGCCTGTTTGATCCAGGTCACACTCATTGGGGATTCCGTCACCATCCAGATCGGGATCTGCTGCGTCGCAAATTCCATCACCGTCGGTATCCGATCCATCTGTTTGAGGATTGAACGTGCCGGAGGTGCAGTCGTCACAACCATCTGCATCCGAATCGCCGCAGACGAAAGGATCAGTACTGTCGATATCTTCACTGTCCGGTATGCCATCGTTGTCGTCGTCGCTGTCGCCGAGATCGCAAGTACCATCTCCATCGGTGTCGAGTCCGTCATTTGCCGGGTTGTCGATACCGGATGAGCAGTCGTCGCAGCCGTCCGCGTCTGCATCCCTGCACAGGCTGGAATCCAGAGGGGCTGAGTCAGCAGTGTCGTCCACGCCGTCATTATCGTCGTCTGCGTCGCCGAGATCGCAGAGACCGTCTGCGTCATTGTCAGCCCCGTCAGCTGAAGGGTTGTCGGTTCCCGAGGTGCAGTCGTCGCAACCATCCCCGTCCGCATCTCTGCATTGAAGCGGATCGAGTGGGGAGGAGTCTGCAGTGTCTTCAACTCCGTCTCCGTCGTCGTCCAAATCACAGACGTCCGGGTTGGTATCACTGTCCGTATCGGTCTGGCAGTCGTCGGGAATCAGGTTTCCATCGCAGTCATTGGCTTCCAGTTGGCAATCGTCAAGGATCAGGTCTCCGTTACAGTCTTGCCCGGGGGTTTGATCCAGATCACAGTTATTCTCGATTCCATCGCCGTCGATGTCTGGATCAGCCAGGTCACAGACTCCGTCTCCGTCTGTATCGATGCCATCCGTGGTTGTGTCGGAAACACCCGAAGTGCAGTCATCACAACCATCCATGTCGACGTCTCCGCAAAGGAATGGATCCAGAGGGTGGCTGTCATCGAGGTCAGCGATGCCGTCATTGTCATCGTCCTCGTCCTGAAGGTTGCAAACCCCGTCGGCATCTGTGTCGACACCGTCATTGAGTGGGTCGTCGGTACCATTGGCACAGTCGTCACAGCCATCGAGATCCGTATCCCTGCAACTCAGGGGGTTCAGGGGATCCAAATCTTCTGCGTCGCTGACACCGTCATTGTCGTCATCCGGGTCTGCTTCGTCACAGAGACCATCGGCATCAAAATCGGGCCCGTCATTCAGGGGGAAAGATGGGCAGGGGTCTTCGTCGGCGCAGAGGCCGTCCTGGTCACCGTCATTCAGAGGGTCGATGGGGCAGGGGTCCTGGTCGGCGCAAAGTCCGTCGCCGTCGATGTCATTCTGGAAATCGAGAGGGCAGTCATCACAGCCATCGGGAATTCCGTCACCGTCTGCATCGAGCGCATCACTGAAACCATTGCAAATATCATCCGGATCGCACACTCCGTCATTGTCGATGTCGCCTGTGAGAGCACAGCCACCGCTGGAACTGGTGAAAATGACCTCGAGGTTTCCGGTTCCGAGTTCGCCATTCCAGCCGCCGAGGCGAATCAGGTAGCGAGTCATTCCCGAAACCGGGAATTGGATTTCAGCCGTAAAGTTGTCGCAGTTCGCAGCAGAATCTCCGTTACAGTCAACCTGAGTCAGGTTGTTGCACTCACCGGTGTATAGAACCATTTCGGTATCATAGGTAGTCAGGCCACAGGTGGTGAAAATGGCAATTCCATGGCTGGGTGGGGTGTAGCTGAACCAAATGTCGTTACGCAGGGTATCAAGACCGGATTGCGCACACATCGTTGGATCAACGGGATAAGTCGCAGTGAAGCTGCTGGTGGCAGCAGTATTGTCTACCGGAGTCAGACCAAGGCCGACCACGGTAGCACCCCAACATTCATCGTAGGTTCCGTCCCAGCAGGGAGTGCTCTGGTTGGCCAGATTATGGGGATCGAGAGGGCACACGTCGCAAGCGTCGGGGAACCCGTCCTCGTCAGAGTCCACACGGTCGTCGCCCTGAGGGCAAATGTCAGCATAATCACAAATCTGGTCTCCATCGCTGTCGACGCTTCCCAGAGGATCCAGAGGGCAGCCGTCGCAGGGGTCAAAGACTCCGTCATTATCTGAATCCCCTTCGCATGCGTCGAGGAGACCGTTTTGATCACAATCATTGTCGGTCAACTGACATTCGTCAGGAATTTCATCACCATTGCAATCGGTACTCGCACCGGAAGCGATATCGGAATCATCCGGGACGCCATTGTTATTGCAGTCCGGGCCCGCAGTGGGAGGCGTGATAGAGCCGGTCTGGTTGAAAAAATTTCTGGGACTATTGGTCGATTGGGCTCCATTGCGATTAATGGAATTGATGCCATCCGTTGGCAAGGCGGAGTAGGTGACCTCGTCACCAGATCCGGAGAAAACCAGTGTTGATCCAAAAATCCGCAAGAAATTGTCCGGGATGATGTAATCGGGTGCAGGTGCGCCCGGGAGAGCTGCAAACGCGGCGGTTGCGATCAATACACTTCTACCTTGAGTGTTGATATTGGTCGGCAGATTGTTTGGGAAATTGAAGGAAGAGATGGAAGTGCTCAATGTGGTTGATGCGAGCATGTGACCCTGATCGTCACCGTCATCTCTCAACTCAACAAACTGGATGGTTCCATCAGCATTCGAATAGATCTCATTGATCAACCACTTGTGGTTATCGGCCAGAAGGGTTGAGCTGGTTTGAAAAAGGAATACGAACGCTGCAAAAAAATGTATGTAATATTTCATATCACACCTTTATGTGGGTTTATTCTTCTCGCTGAGATAATAGGGCGAACAGCCCAGTTTGCCTTACTCGATTTGTCCAGGAGCCAAGACTCTCAGGACGCCGTTTAAACCATTTTGGCCGAGGCTCGTATCCTGAAGGTGTATTGGTCCAAAAACAAATATACCGCTCTTAATGATCCTTGACTCAATCGGCAAAACAAGGGGCGAAACGTTTAATTTAGATATTGGAAAAGTCGGTGTGGAAAGTCATTTGAGCACAAATATTCACAGTGCGAATTGTCAGGTGAGTCATAAATGGGAAACAGGGTAAATGTAACTTTAAACCTTTATGTCAGGGTTTCTTTCCACGGCCTTTATCGAGTACTTGGTAGCCTTTGTTGATAAGGAATTTTTCCCTGCCTCCATCGGTCCATTTGACCTCAATGCGGTGAACTTCATTTTCACCATCCAGTGGGAGCGTCACTGTTGAAAATCCTGTGGATTGAAAGGAACTGTTTCTCAGTACCGGGTACTCGACCGAGTTTGCTGTATCCAATATTCGTATGGTGGAACCGATCGCGTGGAGGTTCGTCTCTTGTTGACGGAGTTGAACTGTTGCACTGTCAATTCCGTTTCCTTTATTGGGATTACTGTTGTTTCGGTAAACGTGTGGAGATCCATTCAGGGAAGAGCTGATAGCATCCACGTCTCCATCCCGGTCCAGATCAGCGAGAATCAGACATCTTCCCACATGGCTGGTTTGATTTTCGATCGGTTGATTCCTCTCCATGAAGAAGAGGTTTCCTTCTTTGCTCCTGCGTCCCATCAACAACTGGTCCATTTGGAGATATCCAGGGGAGACTTCAGCCAGATCAGCCTGAGGGTACACGTGTCCATTGCAGATGAAGAGATCGGGGGTTCCATTCAGGTCAAAGTCGGCAATTCCCACACCCCAACCCAGTGTAGACCTCGTTAATGCAGAAAGACCGGTTCTGGAGGCGGTATCCTGAAAGGTACCATCGCCCTGATTCTGATAGAGGTTGACGCTTTCTCTTTCAAAATTGGTGACTGCGAGATCCAGTCCGCCCGACGAATCCAGCCCGGCGACAGCGATACCCATTCCCGCCTGTTCCTGTCCGTCTTGATCGACTCCGAGTCCTGACAGCAAACCGTCTTCAAGCCAGGTTCCGTCCGGTTGCCGAGACCAGAGGTGATTGGGACAAGAATCGTTGGCCACGAAAATCTCAGGGTGTGGATCCCCATAGAGGTCGATGATGGTCACTGCGAGACCATATCCGGGAGTCGAGTTTTCGAAGCCCCAGTCACGAGTGCGATCGACAAATTTCCAATCTCCCAGATTCTCGAAGACCAGATCCTGAGAGGCCGGTAAACCTCTGGGCCCACAAAGAACGGCTTGGTTCTCCCACAGGCATGACCATTCGTCTCCATTTTCGGGAGGGGAATCGAATGGGAAATCCAGATAACGGCAGATGAACAGATCGAGATCCCCGTCCAGATCGAGGTCCCCAAATGCGGCGCTGGTGCACCAGGAATTCGTGCTGATCCCAGAATCGTGGACAGGGACAAAGTTCCCATTGTCATTTCTGAGCAACAACGATCCTTCTATACCTGTCAGCAGTAGATCATCGTCTCCGTCTCCGTCGAGATCAGTCGCTGCACATCCGGAAGTCCACTTCAGAGCAGGAATTCCGGCACTGTTTGCGATGGGATCCAAATTCAATTGATCATCGATGCGATAGAGCAATGGGGAGAAACCCGGCTCATTCTGTTTCCAGCGCTCGAGGTTGGATCCACAGGTCAATAAAAGAGCCCAATCTCCTTTTCCGGTCATGTCCAGAAGAGCCATGCCTGTGGACTTGACGTCCACGATCCATTGCGGGGGATCAGAGCCATTCAGTTGTTGAATGACTTCTTTGGTCGAAGGGGCCAATTGAGTAAACAAAAAGGGTGAGGTTGTTGGGGCGTTGGAAGTTCGCGTACAGCCGCTCGTTGCCAGAAGAATCAGGGTGAAAAGGGTCGTGAACAGGTAAAGGCAGGGGGGAGGTGGGAGCCTACGGCTCGGTCGATTCGTGAGTTCGAAGAGTTGCAGAGTCATATGATTTCCCCCATGCGAAATAGAATAACGGAAATAAGGCTGCGCTGGGGACCTCGTTGTCCATTCCGTTAAAAAATCCTTCGACTTGTGAGATGCGGGAGGCCGGTTATTGAAACTGTCAGGATAAGGTGGAAACCCGGAATTATCTGCGGGGTTTCATGAGCAAGAGGGCTCTCAATGGGGGAAATTTCTATTGAGACCTCGTCAGATCTCTTCAGACCGCCTAGGATAGATTTACCCGAACAAGGAGTTATTCCATGCGATCAAATCTGATCGAGAGTCGACAAAAGGTGACCCAATGGGTGCGATTGGGCGTCCTGCTGGCAAGTTTTGGATTCAGCAGTGCAGTCATCGCTCAGGGCCCGCCACCTCCACCTCCACCTCCACCACCGCCTGGAGGCATCCCACCGTTGCCCCCCGTTCCCCAGCCTTCACAAAATCCGGGGACGCCGGAAAAAGAGCTGCTGGGAAAGTTCCTTTTTTGGGAAACCCAACTCTCAACAGACAGTGCCGTTTCCTGCGGTACTTGCCATTTCCCTGAGGCTGGTGGAAGTGATCCACGAACTCTGGCAGAGGTCACCCGACACCCGGGTGCGGATGGTGTCTTTGGTAACGCGGATGACGTCATGGGTTCCATCGGAATCCAGCACCAGAATTGTTCTGGCGAAATTTTGGGAGGGGGCATTTTTGGAACCGAGCGTCAGGTGACTTCGCGTAAGTCTCAATCGACAGTCGGTGCCATGTATTCCCCAACGCTCTTTTGGGATGGGCGTTCTGGACCCCAATTCATCAACCCTGAGACGGGAACCGTCAGCATTCCCGGAAATTCGACACCTGCTGGGGGGGCCCTGGAGAATCAGGCGATTGAACCCCTGCTCTCAGAGGTGGAAATGGGCTGCGAGACTCGTACATGGAATGATATTCGAGCAAGATTGATCGCAGCAACTCCCCTGCAATATGCCACCAACCTTCCGCAACCGATGGTCGCAGCGTTGTCTCAGTTTCCCGACTACCCGTCCCTGTTTCAAATGGCATTTGGAAACAGTGAGATTACTGCTGAGCGAATCGCATTTGCTATCGCAGCCTATGAAAGAACGCTTCTGCCAAACCAGACCCCCCTCGACCAGTTCATCAATGGCAACCCCAACGCCTTGACTCCTGATCAGCAGCAAGGGATGAACGTCTTCCTCAACAACTGTCTTCCATGTCATGGGGGACCGTTTTTGAGTGACAATGTTTTTCACGATATCGGTGTCAGACCTGAAAATGAGGATACAGGGCGTTTTCAGGTCACGGGGAATGAGGTCGACAGGGGGCGATTCAAGACTCCGCCTCTTCGAAACGTCGCTCTCCGGGCTCCCTACTTCCATAACGGGGGCAAGGAGACACTTTTGGAGGTCGTCAATTTCTACAATGCGGGCGGAGATTTCCAGAATCCCGAGCAGGGGCCAGGTACACCGCCATTGAACCTTCCCTTGGGTGCCAGGCTGGATCTGGTGGAGTTTCTTGAGGCACTCACTGACCCGAGGGTCGAAGCTGCGTTGCCTCCCTTCGATCACCCGTCCATGCCCAAGTTCTTTCGCAGGGGAGACGTCAACCGGGATGGTAGTGTGGATATCAGCGATGCCATCACAGGATTGCAGCACCTTTTCGACAGCCTTCCGATTACCTGTGAGGATGCAGCAGATACCAACGACGATGGGCAGTTGAATATTGCCGACGCTGTCCGCCTGCTTGCGCGATTGTTCAACGGAGCTGAACCTCTTCCCGCTCCCTCAGAACTCTCTGAGGGGCCGGATTTGACGATCGATTTATTGGAATGTCTCGATTAGAGACGAATCCAGTCCTCTGAAAAATGGGCGAAGAGCGAAAAGCTCTTCGCCCATTTTTCATCGATGAATGACATGATTTTCCTGTCTTTCATTGATCAGGAAAAAATCCAAATATATTCAAACATGGCCCTGTAGTACGATTTGAGGGTTATTCGAAAATGAATCCGTTTCAGCGTAGGGAGTGGATTCCGGGAGTTTATATCCATGTATCGCTTTATGCTTCTTCTAATGGTGATGCTCTGTCCTTCAGTTTCTGAGGCTCAAACTCCGAGCGCAGAGCTGAGGTTGACTAATTTGCAGGCGAGCCCAGGATTGCCTGTCGTCTCCAGAATCTTTCTCAATCACACTCTGGATTGTGAAGCTTTCTCATTTGGAGTGACGCACGATCCCACACAATTGACATTGATGGATCTGGCCAGAGGCGATCACCTTGAGGATGCCACACTGGGTGGAGTATCCCCGGACTATCTGATGATGGAAATGAGCCCGACTGGAGGCGGAGGATACATTGTGGGTTGCCTGTTTGATTTATCCCCACCGATCACGGACCTTGTAGCCGGGGAAGACCGGGAGCTGATTTTGGCAACCTATGCCGTCGATCCCGCAGCGACAGGATCCACTCAACTTCAATTTTCTGCTGCTCTTCACTTTCCTCCTGTGGAGCTCTTGGTGGTCATGCAGGGACTGGAAATCACTCCAACAACGGTTTCCGGCACAATTGAGTTCATTACCGACTGTAACTTGAACGGTGTTCCCGACGGGGACGACATATCTGGCGGAATCAGTGTCGATTGTGATGGGGATGGTATCCCGGACGAGTGTGGATTTGATCCTGCACTGCCGGATTGCAATCTCGATGGAATCCCGGACATCTGCGAATCAGATTGTAATGGTGATTTGATCGCAGATCCTTGCCAGCCTTCACTGGATTGCGATGGCGATGGCGTGTTGGACTCCTGTGCCATCGCCGATGGCCTCAGTCAGGATTGTGATCTGGATGGTCTCCCTGACGAGTGTGAAATCGCTCAGGCGCAGGCACAAGACTGTGATCTCGATGGGACCCCTGATGCATGTGCGATCGATTCCGGAGCGGTGCAGGATTGCGATATCAATGGTATCCCCGACAGTTGTCAAATTTTGGCTGGAGCTTCTGATTGTGATCTGAATGCCATCCTGGATATCTGTCAAATTGCCAATGGATCTGATTCTGATTGCGATTCGGATGGGTTGCTGGACAGTTGTGCGATCGATTTGGGAGTCGCATTTGACTGTGACATCGATGGTGTGCTCGACGCGTGTGAAATTAATTCAGGAACAGCCAATGATTGCGACCTGGATGGCCTTCCTGATGATTGCGAGTTGGCTTCGGGGTCAGCCACCGATTGCGATTTGAACGGGGTACTTGATGAATGCTCTATTGCAGTTGATTCGTCTTTGGACTGCGATCTGGATGGAGCTCTGGATTCTTGTCAGATAGCAACGGGAGTGGCTGAGGATTGTAATCTCAATGGTGTTCTCGACAGTTGTGATCTCGGGAATGGGACCAGTATCGATGGAAATCTGAATGGTATTCCGGATGACTGTGAGAACGCCGACTTCATACGGGGAGATTGCAATGCCAATGGTGCATTCAACATCGCCGATGCGATTGTTTCTCTGAATTACCTGTTTGGCCAGGCGGCAGTACCTTGCTTGGACGCTTGTGACGTCAACGACGATGAAGTGATCAATATTGCCGATGCCGTTTACAAGCTGGGTTCACTATTCAGTGGGGGGGCTATGCCCCTTTCACCCTTTCCACAATGTGGACAGGACCCCTCTGGTGCGGAGAATGGCTGCGACAGTTACGGAGCGACTTGCCCCTGAGGAGTGCTCCCAAAGATTGTCGACAGGAGACCGATTGGCTTAAGCCTTCTGTCGCTTTTTCGAGGCCTTGGCTCGGTGGAGCCTTCGATGGCGAGCAAGAGCCGCTTTCACCAACAGGCGAGTAAATCCCTCATGACCATCTGGATCAAAAGAGAGACAAACATCCGCACTGCTCCAGTCTTCCTTTGGATAATAAATGCCGCAGTTGGAATTAATCTCCAGCATGTAGGTCGTTCCATCATCTGCGACACGGATATCACAACGTCCGAAGCTGGTCCCCTTGAGTTCCAGGAAAAAGCGGGCTGATTCGTCCTGAAGTCTTTTTGATAGAACCGGGTCATCCACTTTCACAGCGGAGAGACCACTGTAGTCAACCCACTTAAGATCAGAGTGCTTGAAGCTGTCTCCTTCAGGAAAGTTGTACTGTGCAGGTGGATAGGCGATGGGCTTATTGGGGTTCCTTGGATTTTCGGCAACAAGAACAGTGCACTCTTTGCCTTCGATGAATTCTTCGATCAATGCCTGGCCATGACGCGAAATGATTTTTTGCGCCTGAATTCTCAGTCCCTCAGGTGTCATGACCTTGGATCTGCGACTGATATCGACAGAGGCGTAACTGTTGTGGTGCTTGACAAAGAGGGGGAACCTTAGCCGTTTCGCCGCTTTTTCTATATCAGCGTCATTCTTTGCGAAAACATGCTTGGGTGTGGCAATCCCCAATTTTTTGCACGCTTTTTTCATTTCAGAGCGTGTCGGTTCATAGCTTTCAGAACTGGCTCCAGCGAACGGCACTTTTGCTGCCTCGAGAGCATGAATAACTTCGATACCAGGGGAATCTTCGTCTTCGGTTCCATCACACAAGTTGAAGTAAAGATCAAACTCCTGGGAGATCAATTCTTCGACATGAGGGAGGCAATCATGTTTGCCTTCGAGAACGGCAACATGCCACTCCGCTTCGGGAATGAAAGGCCTGGGATCACAGGGCCAATCGTCATCCGGGAATGGATCTTCGTCGAGGTCCTGTGTGGTCAACAGACAGATTCGCAAAAGAAGACTCACTTCTGTTGGAGTTCGCTGAAATGTAACAGGCAGGCTTCTTCTTTGGTAGTGGCTGGAATCTGCTCAGCGCGAAGAAGTATTGGAGGACGATCGTGAAGATCGTTTTCTTCGAACAGGCTTCCCGCTTCCTGACGGTCTTCTGCGTTTTTTAGCGCCAGAACCGCCACTTTCCTGATCGGTGTTTTGTCTGCTCTGGTTTCTTCCCTGCCTCGGGCGACTTTTCGCACCAGATCCGGAGCGTCGTTGGCGGTTGGATCTTGATCCCTGACCTCTGTTTGACGGACCTGAGCTGGTCTTTTTCTTTGCCGTTCTTCTGCGTCCTTTTTCCGGGCGCGTAAAATCTACGGAGTCGAAGCCTGGAGTAAAGATCGTCTCAATTTGTTGTCCAATCACTTTCTCAATCTCCAGAACCATGTCCATGTCGGCCTCTGAGACAAAAGTGAATGCTTTTCCGTCGCGTTCTGATCGGCCTGTTCTGCCGATTCGGTGAGTGTAGGCTTCAGCAGTGTTGGGGATATCCAGGTTGACGACATTGGAAACACTGGCCACGTCGATTCCACGGGCCGCAATGTCGGTGGCCACGAGAATATTGAACTGGCCCTTTCGGAAACCGTTCATCGCACGATCGCGCTGGTTCTGAGACATGTTTCCCTGCAGAGCGACTGCTTTGTGTCCGTCTTTGCCCAACTTTTCCGCCAGTTGACGGGCTCGTCTTTTGGTTCGCGTGAAGACGATGGCTGAAGAGAAGGATTTCTCCTTGAGCATTTTCCTCAGCAGTTCAATCTTCCGCTTTTCTGGAACGGGGTAGAGGGCATGTTCGATGGTGTTCGCAGGTGCAGTATGATTGATTTCAGCAACGAACGGATTTTTCAGAATTTGTTGAGCAAGTTTGCGGATCTCTGGTGGCATGGTTGCTGCAAAAAGAAGATTTTGTCGTTCCGTAGGAAGTTCTGAGAGAATTCGTCGGATGTCCGGAAGAAATCCCATATCGAACATGTGGTCCGCTTCATCGAGAACCAAATGGCGGATGTACTGCAGATCGACATGCCCCTGATTCATCAGGTCGAGCAATCGGCCTGGGCATGCGCAGATGATGTCAGGGTGTTTACGCAATTTTTCGATTTGGGGCTTTTCAGAGACACCGCCGTAAATGGTCATGGACCTGAGGCGGGAGCCCTTCGTGAGTTTGCGGAATTCGTCATCGATTTGCGAAACCAACTCACGTGTGGGGGCGATCACCAGCACTCTTGGGCTCTTGCCCCTCTTTCGGAGAAGGGATTCAATCGCAGGGATCGCAAAAGCCGCTGTTTTGCCTGTTCCTGTCTGAGCAAGCCCCAGAATATCCTGACCTTCCAGAGCCTGGGGGATGGACTGGGCTTGAATCGGTCGTGGATCCGAATACCCCGCGCTCTCGATCGCCTGTGCCAGAGACGGCTTGAGATCAAGGTCTGAAAATCTCTCCAGAAGGCTGTCGGCAGCTGCGTTCATGTGGACAAGGGCTTTCAAGAGTGGGCAAAGTGTGAATCACCTCATTGACGAGGGGCTTCCACATGGAATCCGTTCATAGGTGAAGTATATCTGTGAACTTCTTGGATGTTTCCGATTCTGGGGATTTATAGTCAGAACGACACAACTTCAGCCCTGATCAGTGGAAGTGGCACCATGAATCAAAACTACCCACCCCGCCAGGACTACAATTTCGCAAGTTCTTCTATCAGGGCAGAAAATGTTCATTCCGATCCCGTCGAGCAGTTTCGTCTCTGGTATGAAGAAGAAGAGGCTGCCGGGCATGGAGAACCCAACAGGATCGCCCTTGCCACCACCACGAAATCAGGTGCACCCTCATTGAGAATGGTGTTGTTGAAAATCTTTGGGCCAGAAGGGTTCTTCTTTTTCACGGACTACACTTCGAGAAAAGCGGAGGAAATGGAAGCCAATCCCCATGTGGCGATTTTGTCTCATTGGCCCAGACTGCAAAGACAAGTTCGCATCGAGGGGCGGGTTGAAAAATCGAGTCGCGAGGTCACCGAAAATTATTTCAACAGCAGGCCCCGTCTGTCCAGAGCCGCAGCAGCTGTTTCTCATCAGAGTTCAGTCATGGATTCGAGGGATGCTTTTGAGGCCCAGCTCCAATCTCTTGCAGGTGGAGAAAACCCCATCGAATGTCCTGAAACATGGGGAGGCTACCGGGTTGTACCGACACGATTCGAGTTTTGGCAGGGCCAGCCCGGGCGCGTTCACGACAGAGTCCAGTATGATCTCGAGGGTGACCAGTGGTTGATGAGCGAGCTGCAGCCATAACGGTCATGGGGCGGTGAGGCAGGACTTTGCCAGTATTCCGGAGTTCTTTTGGAAACGTTCAACTTCACTTTCCAAGACCGGCTGATCAGGGCATACTTCCAAAAGTCCAGACAAGAGATCATTCAGTGCGCCTGTAGCTCAACTGGATAGAGCATCGGATTTCTAATCCGAAGGTTCCAGGTTCAAGTCCTGGCGGGCGTGCCACCTTTTTCTTTCCTTGTTTCCTTATTCTGCCAACTTCACCCATCCTGCCCTGTAGTGGTTTTGCACTTCGTAGTGTTACTATGCCTCTGAGTGCCGTTAAACCTCTATGAGTGGAATGTGAGAAGTGTATGTCCCTGTTGAATGCAACTCTGACTCTCCTGCTGCTTTCCGGGCCGGTTTTTGATGCGGAGAAACCCCAGTTCCAATTCGAATCACCTGAGAGACTGGTCTCCTCCGGAGAACCGATCGATGTCACGGTGGGGCACGCCGCTCCGTATCTGCATGATTTCGATGGAGACGGTCTGTTGGACCTTTTGGTGGGCGAGTTTGGAAATGAACCGTTCCCTCAGGATCGATTGCCATCCAAATATCGAAGCGAACCCGGGGAGCCGAGTGGCTATTCCCAGGGAAGATTGAGAATTTACAAAAATCATGGCTCCGATTCGTCCCCGGAGTACAGGGGG